>JAPUGI010000121.1 GCA_027292925.1 Gammaproteobacteria bacterium | reverse complement strand
TTTAAAATCGGTACCGTGATTGTTGGTGAATCGGTGAATTTCTCGGGTGGAATCGAATGTTTACACCGGCACGATGTCAAAGTCATCGACATGAATTCAGATCGATGCATTGCCTTATTATCCAAATATATCGAGAAAAATCCGTCGGTATGGAATGAGGATATTGGAGAGGAGTAGGCCATACTATTTTTGAATTCCGGGGCGTTCGACCTTCCTGCTGAAAAACGTGAGGCCATTATTAGCGAGTTTGCTGGTAGCGGGGAAAAATGGGTAGAAAATTACGCCAAAATGCTTGAAGGCTATGTTGAACGTTGGCACCTCACACTGACAGGTACGGCGTCAATGGGGCTACCGATAAATGTCATTCTTTATGCTGAAACCGCACGTGGGAATCCTGTCGTCCTGAAGATAGGCCATCCCCATCCGGAACAAAAAACTGAAATCATTGCCCTGCGTGCTTACCAGGGAAGATATGCCGTCAACATTCTTGACTGGGATGATGAAACTGGCGCTTTCCTCATGGACCGTGTGTTGCCGGGTAAAAAGCTAAGGAATATTTCAAATGACATTGAACGCTCTCGCATCAAGGTTCGCCTGATTGGTGACTTGCCCATACCAATTTCCGACGTTGCAGGCTTACCTTCATTTAGCGAATGGATGGAGCGAGCATTCGCTGAATTTCGAGATAGGCCGATGCACAACGGGGCAGCTGAAGATGAACAGGAATTTTTGTCTTTCATCGAACTGGCAGAAGCAACATACGAAAGGTTATTACCTCATTGTCCGGAGACATACTTGCTGCATGGTGATTTACATCACGAGAATATTTTACTGGATGAAGAGAGGGGTTGGCTCGCCATTGATCCAAAAGGCGTTCGAGGTCCGCGAGTGATGGAGTGTGGGCGGTTCCTGCACAACTTTATTGAGGATGAAATACCGGGCATTGAGCATGTGAGGGATGCAAGTGATGCGCAGATAGTTAATGTCCTGGAGCAACGATTTGAGACCTTCGAGGAAATGCTGGATTTTGACTATGCAGACATTATCAAAGCGACCTATGTTGACCTGGTGTTGAGTACCTGCTGGTCAATTAACTCAAAGGCGCGAGTTGACTACTCAAAGATTAGAGTACTAGGTCGCATCCTAGGGGACCGGGCTAAATAGTATTGACTCGCCTTTTTCAAGATTTGCCCGAATCGCGTCTCCACCGGCATTCTGCAAAACCGCCAGAATTGGATAGCGGCTATCTACATGAGCCACGTTCACGACTGTGCCCAGGGATTTACCCTTATCTGAAAGAAGCAGGTCTCCACTCGAAACCTTTGAAGCGGCCTCGCCGCGATGTAACTTTCTCTTCAGCTTTCCACGGTACTCAAGGCGGGCGATAATCTCTTGTCCAAGGTAGCATCCTTTTTCAAAGTCGATACCGCCGATGTTGTGATAGTTAAACATTTGCGGAATGTGTTCATCTGAATTGGCTGCATCCACCCAGGCGAAACCGTCATTGATTTCGGCTTGCTGCCAGATTTGTACGGTAAACGCATTGTCAGTATTTTCGACGGCCTGCTGAGCCCAGATCTCGAACCGTGGTCCTGTCTCTGAAACCTTCACTACGATATTGCTGTTTTTCATTTCGACGTCGTTGATTTGCGGCAATTGCTTGCCGGGGACATCTCCGATTACGCCATAACAGGCATAAATTTCAGACATGTCTGACATTTTCGCTTTCGAAAACACAATATACTTGCCGAGGAACTTGCTCGTTTTATCCACAAGGTCGCGGTGAATTCGTAGCAACAATCCATCGGCCAGTTTGACGACCCTGAAACTTGCTACCATACGACCCTGCAGGTTGCAGATTGCGCCGAGCCCGGCCCGATTACTGGACAGGTGATCCAGGTTGCAGGTGGCATAACCTTGCAGGAAGGTAATTGCGTCTTTTCCTGTTATGGAAAGGAAGCCAAATTGTTTCAGGTGAGTAGCGCGCATAAATTGAATTGAAAAAGTAAGGTGAGTCCATTCTACATCGTCTGAGGATTTCGGGGTTATAATTTTGCGGCACTCAGATAGTCAATAATGTTATTACAGGAAATTTTGTGTTTTCGGATCCGGAATTGAACAAGCTAAGGTGGCGCTCGCGGAGAGGTATGCTGGAGCTTGATTTACTGTTAATACCTTTTTTTGATGAGGAATTTTCAGGCCTGTCGGATAAAATGCAGCTCACCTTTGTTAAGTTGTTGGAGCAAGAAGACCCTGACCTGCTAATGTGGTTTAGTAACAAAAGTGAGCCTGAAGACGCAGCGCTGGCTGAACTGGTCAATGTAATATTAGATCGGGTTCAGCCGTAAAAGGAGAGAAAAGATGGTGAAGGATCGCCTTGAACTGGATATTACACCATCGCTGACCTTGTTCGTACTGCTAGCCCTCGCCCACGGACTCGCCATTTCAGGAATCCTCGTTTCCGGGGTTGAGAGTTACTACAAGGCCGCGTTTGCTGTAGCGGTGTTTGTATCCTTTATATATTGTGAACTCAGGCATGGATTGCTCATTGATCCACTCTCAGTTGTTACTGTTTTATACCAGGATGAACCGTGGTCCCTCGTGTGCAGACACGGGGAAGAAATCACCGCGTTGCTTGATCTACCAGTCTTTGTGGTGAGTTTCCTGGTAGTGCTGAATTTCAAAGATGCCCACGGGCGAAAATTTCCTGTGGCGGTTTTTCCTGATGCTGTTGAAGCAAAACAGATGCGTCATTGCAGAATATTTTTAAAGTTTCACCCAAATCTAGGTGGCACCAAAATGGTGTCAGTTGGCTCGTCCAGTAGATCTGGATAGTCTAGGGTGTAGTGCAACCCTCTGCTTTCCTTGCGACGAATTGCACTTTGTATGATCAGGTCCGCAACTAGAATGAGGTTTCGGAGTTCCAGCAGGTCGTTGCTAATTCGATAGTTGCTGTAATATTCGGTTACTTCCTGGTGCAGCAGTTGCACACGTCTGCGGGCTCTTTGTAATCTTTTATCAGTTCTGACTATCCCCACGTAGTCCCACATAAATCGACGTAGTTCTTCCCAGTTGTGGGAGATAATGACATCTTCGTCAGAGTTGGTAACCTGGCTTTCATCCCATGGCGGGATAATTGCTTTCCAGTGTTCGACAGATTCCTGCTGTTGGATGTGTTCTGCTGCCGCTTTCGCAAATACCATGCATTCAAGCAGAGAATTACTGGCCATGCGATTTGCACCATGTAAACCGGTAAAACTGCACTCTCCGATAGCATAGAGATTCGGCAGGTCCGTCAGACCGTTCATGTCCGTGACAATTCCGCCGCAGGTGTAGTGCGCTGCGGGAACGATGGGAATAGGCGAGCGGGTGATATCAATCCCGAGTTCCAGGCATCGATCATAGATAGTAGGAAAGTGCGATTTGATGAATTCGGGCTCCTTGTGGCTGATGTCGAGGTAGACACAATCACATCCGAGACGCTTCATCTCGTGGTCGATTGCACGGGCAACAATATCCCTGGGTGCGAGTTCTTCCCGATTATCGAATTCCTTCATAAATGGTTTGCCGTCCGGCAGCAGGAGTTTTGCTCCCTCGCCGCGCAATGCCTCGGTGATGAGAAATGATTTTGTATCGGGATGATATAAGCACGTGGGGTGGAACTGATTGAATTCAAGATTGCCGACCCGGCAACCTGCCCGCCAGGCTATCGCGACACCGTCTCCGGAAGCGGTATCCGGATTGCTTGTGTACAGGTAGACCTTGCTCGCTCCGCCGGTTGCCAGTACAACAAATTGAGCTCGAAAAAGTTCAACCTGACCTGTTCCGAGATTCAGGGCGTATGCGCCGAGACAGTTGTTACCCTTGTGGCCGATTCTGTCTTTGGTAATCAGGTCGACGGCGACATATTTTTGAAATATTTTAACATTGCTGTGACTTTGCAATTGATGGCTCAGGGTAAGTGCAATCTCCTTGCCTGTTGCATCGGCTGCATGGATAACCCGGCGGTGGCTGTGTCCTCCTTCCTTGGTCAGATGGAATTCCGTGCTGCCATCCGATTGTGTCTGGGTATCAAAATTGACCCCCAGTTCAATGAGCCAGTTAATGACATCGGGGCTGTGTTCCACTGTGAACTGGACGACATCCCGGTGACATAGTCCCGCACCGGCAATCAATGTATCTTCGAGGTGGGATTGGATGCTGTCGTATTCATTTAGCACCGCCGCGACACCACCCTGGGCATAGTAGGTAGAACCCTCGTTTGGTTCGTCCTTGCACAGCATAGCGACGTCATAATGTTTTCCAAGGTTCAGTGCAAGGGTCATACCGGCAGCTCCGCTACCGATGATGAGAACCTCATGGATGTGAATCGGCGTAGTCAAGGTATCTTCCTTCCCCCGGGAATAACCAGATTACCTAACGCGCTGCAGGAAAACTATTCCGTTTTTGGGTTCGATCAGAGCTTTCCTATCTTTTTGTTATCATGCGCTCCTTGTGGGCGTGCCTGAATGAATAGAACCTGCGTTTACAAGAACTTACCGGCACTTTCCCGGTCGAATCAACGATGGAGCAATCCGCTTATTAACCCCAAACCAATGAATTCAGGTAGCCTTGCTGATACGAGAAGGAGTTACCGGTGAAATCCCAGCAAGCGGCAGATCAGCAACTGGTTGAGCGCGTCAAGCGTGGCGACAAGGGTGCATTTGACTTGCTGGTGCTGAAATACCAGCACAAGATTGTAGGTCTGGTAGGTCGCTATCTCCGCGACCAGGATGAAGTGCTGGATGTTACCCAGGAAGCATTTATCAAGGCCTACAGGGCGCTACCAAGGTTTCGGGGTGACAGCCAGTTTTACACCTGGCTCTACCGTATTGCCATCAATACGGCCAAGAATTACCTGGTGTCTCGATCAAGGCGCCCTCCAGATACAGATATTGATGTCAGCGAAGGGGAATTTCAGGACAATTCCGCTGTCCTAAGAGATATTGAAAATCCGGAAAACGCGCTAGCGACCGATCAGCTTGAAAAAGTCATTTATCAGGCCATTAAAGACTTACCGGACGAATTAAAGGTGGCTGTCAGTTTGCGGGAGTTTGAAGGTCTCAGTTACGAAGAAATTGCAGAGGTAATGGAGTGCCCGGTAGGGACGGTAAGGTCCCGTATCTTCAGGGCCAGGGAAGCCATCGAAAAAAAGATTGCAGCCATTGGGTGACTGGGAATATATTTGAATATTGATCTATTTATAGTAGCAGAGGTAAAGTAGTGACAGAAAAGGCCAGAGAATTACTATCTGCATTGATAGATGGAGAAGCCAGCGAAATCGAAATTCATCGTTTTTTGCGGCAGTTGGGAGAGGATGATTCTCTCATCGATGCCTGGGTTTCTTATCAGGAGACACGCCGAGTGCTACGTTCGCCCTCAAATAAAAGGGCAGAATCTGTATTTCACCTTAATACTCGACAGCATTTGGAATTGCATCGCCGAATCAGCAAGGCAGTTGGGGAAGACAGTTCCTATAGCGAAGCCGCTGCACTTTTTATGAAACCCGCCGCACTCTTTATGAAACCAGTTGCACTCTTTATGAAACCGGCCGCGGTGCTTGCAATGGTGGCCTCTCTGGTAGTAGCGGTGTTTATTGGCATACAGGTCAATACACCCGGGGGTAATGATATTGCAAGTGATTCCCAGGCAATTGGCTCTCAGACCCTGCGACCACCTTCAGTGGCGACACAGCCAGTGTCCGCTGAACTTGCCCGCGGAAATGAATCGATTGCGGATGATCTGGGCCTAAATGAATTAGATGAAGAAGGTCAAAGACGTTTGCGTGCTTATCTGAACCAGCATGAACGTATGTCCAGAATGAAACTAAATACTTCTCTTGTGACTTATCCAAATCAACCCAATAACTAAAGAAATAATGAGCCGTTTCCAGAAAATAGTCTTAGCGCTGTTAGCAGCATTCTGGTTACCGGCTGCCTTTCCCGGCACCGAAGAAGCGGAAGCCAGAGTCTGGCTGACCAGGATGGCGACCGCGCTGCATGAACAGAATTACGAGGGTGTATTCACCTACGTGCGTGGTGGGCAGTTTAATTCCATGCAGATCGTTCATAAGTTTGAAGACGGAAAAGAGGTTGAGCGGTTACTGCAGTTAAATGGTGAAAAGCTGGAAATAATGCGAATCGATGATGAATTGGTTTGCTATCACGAGAAATCTGATCACGTGGACCTGGAGCACCATGTTCCGATGGGTCCTTTCAGCAGTGCATTTAGCGAAAATCTGGAGACATACCAGCACCAGTATCGATTTTCATTGCACGGTGATGATCGTATTGCAGGGCGTCCGGCAATCAAGCTCGGTATTTCTCCGAGGTTCAATGATCGATATGGATATCGACTGTGGCTCGATCGGGAAACTGGTCTTCTGTTGCAATCTCATTGGCTGGATGTAGATCGAAAACGCGTTCTTGAAATCTTCCAGTTTTCCACCGTAAAAATAGGTGATGACTTCGATGAAACCACGTTGGCATCTTCGCTTTCCGGGGATTCAATATCGCATCGCCTGACCGGCGAGGTGGCGAGTGTGGTAAAAGAAAATGCAGTCAAACCGCGCTGGCGAGTGGCATGGTTGCCAAATGGTTTTAGATCAGTACGTGTAGCCGATTCCAATCGCCGTCACTTTACCGATGGATTGGCGACGTTTTCGGTGTTTATCGAGCGATCAGCTAAATCGAGTCTCCCGGAAATGGCAACCCACGTAGGTGTTACAGTGGTCATTAGTCGACGCGTCAAAGGTATTAACGGACAGATCACGGTTGTTGGAGAAGTGCCCCTCGCCACAGCACGGAAGGTAGCTGAATCGGTCGAACCGGTTATCTATTAGGTTTGTGATCACGACCACCGCCAGGGTTGTTTTTAGTAACGCCCAAACTACACTAGTTGAGTTTGAACCTGCTGGTTGCGCCAGTTGTGTAAAAGGTTGCAGCCAAAAAAGTTACTTCCAGGACAGGGCTGAGATTGAGATCCCTGGCGAATACCATGCCGCTGTTGAATTGTCCTTAACGCTTCCCGATCATCTGGTGTTACTTTTGCACTCTTTATTACTCCCGCTTATGGGTTTTGTCCTGGGTGGTGTTATTGTCAACGGGATGCAAATGGGTGAGGGCCTGGTAATCGTCGGGTCGGTAGCGGGTTTGTTGTCGGGAATAATGGCTTGCAAGGTACAGACCTTTGAGAGATTGAAGCTGATTGAGGTAGAAAGACATGAATAGGTCCTGTTGGTTAGTTGCAGTAGTCTGCTTTACTTGTAGCGCTAATGGTGCCAGCGCGGAATTACCACAGTTTGCAGAACTGGTAAAACGTGCTTCTCCGGCAGTAGTTAATATCAGAGCCACAAGAAACAGGCCTCCGCGCCAAAATCGATTCAATAATGAACAGTTGCCCGAGTTCTTCCGTCGTTTCTTACCACCACCGCAGACCCCTGGACCTGCAGCTGGGTCGGGTTTCATCATTTCCACCGACGGGTATATATTAACCAACAATCACGTAGTTGAAAGTGCTGACGAGATCATCGTGGCGCTCAGCGACAGACGGGAAAAAGAAGCCGTACTGGTGGGCGCAGATCCTTTATCTGATCTGGCTTTACTGAAAATAGATGCCAAAAACCTGCCAGTGGTTGAGATTGGTAGTTCAGAGACCCTTGAAGTCGGTGAGTGGGTAGTGGCAATCGGTTCACCGTTCGGGTTCGAACATTCCGTTACCCAGGGAATTGTCAGCGCAAAAGGTAGAAGTCTGCCTTATGCAAGAGATAACTATGTGCCTTTTATCCAGACTGATGTAGCGATCAATCCAGGCAATTCAGGCGGTCCCTTGTTTAATCTCGAAGGTAAGGTCGTGGGCATTAATTCACAGATCTTTACCCGCTCTGGTGGATATATGGGTTTGTCTTTTGCTATACCCATCGATGTTGCAATGGAAGTCGTAGCGCAACTTAAGGACAAGGGTTTCGTTTCCCGTGGTTGGTTGGGGGTAGGACTACAGCAGGTCGATCGGGAACTCGCAGAAGCCTATGGGCTTGATCGTCCTTCCGGCGCCCTGATTAGAGAAGTTTTCGCCGATAGTCCTGCTGAATCTGCAGGGATTCAGGTTGGCGATATTATTCTTGAATTTAATGGCAAGTCTATCGACCTGTCATCTGACCTGCAGCATATCGTCGGGCGAACCAGGGCAGGGACCATGGCTAGCGTGCTAATCGTTCGCGAACGTGAACGTAAGACGCTGATCATCAAGGTTGGTAGCCGTGAAGACAGTGATGAGTTGGCTCGCACTAGTACATCGGTTCCGGGGAACCTGTTGGGAATTGAAGTAGGGGATTTGTCCCGTGAGGACCGAAATCGTCTAGGTGTTGATAAAGGCGTGCTGGTTCGGCGGGTGTCGGTAGGTCCCGGCCGGCGTGCAGGAATCCGTCGTGGCGATGTAATCACCACTATCAATAGTCAGTGGGTCGAAAGCAGTAGGGAATTTGAAACGCTGATCCAGGATCTTGCTGTAAACGTCGCGGTTCCCGTAAGAATTGTCCGAGACCAACGACCGCAATTCCTGGTAATCAAGATTGTTCAGTAAAAAGCCCTAGGCGGCCGGGTGCAGTTGTGTCTCTCCTCGGACAGCCTCTTAAATGCCTTAGTTGATAATGGCTTATGGTCCCTTATTCCTTTAGACTTCACCGCCTTTGCAAACAGCGGCCTTTATTCTTCACGAAGGCGGCTCGCTGTCAACTGTAAAAGCGCCGTCAAATCCAGCTAAACGAAAACGCCGTGGTTGTCAGTCCAGAACACATCAGAAATTTTTCTATTATTGCCCACATTGACCATGGGAAGTCGACCCTGGCCGATCGCTTCATCCAGATGTGTGGCGGCCTGACAGAAAGTGAAATGGCAGACCAGGTTCTTGATACCATGGATATCGAACGGGAACGTGGGATTACCATCAAGGCCCAGAGTGTCACATTGATGTATGACGCGGATGATGGACATACCTATCAACTCAATATCATTGATACCCCGGGGCATGTTGACTTTACCTATGAGGTTTCACGTTCCATGGCCGCCTGTGAAGGTGCATTGCTGGTAGTTGATGCGGCCCAGGGTGTTGAAGCGCAATCGGTCGCTAATTGTTATACCGCACTTGAGCAGGGCCTGGAGGTAATGCCGGTCCTCAACAAAATCGACTTGCCCCAGGCAGACCCTGATCGTGTGTGCCAGGAAATTGAGGAGATTATTGGTATTGATGCCACTGGCGCCATGCAGGTGAGTGCAAAAAATGGGCAGGGCGTCAAGGAACTGATGGAAGAACTGATCAGGGTCATTCCGGCGCCGGAAGACTACCGGGATTCAAAGCTGCAGGCATTGATTATTGATTCCTGGTTCGACAACTATCTCGGTGTAGTCTCTCTGGTAAAGGTGGTTAGAGGTGAGATTTCGGTAAAAGACAAAATCATGGCCAAATCCATTGGCAAAATGTACCAGGTCGATTCAGTTGGAATTTTTACTCCGCATCGCACGGAGACAGGCGTACTGCGAGCGGGTGAAGTTGGATTTGTTGTTGCCGGTATCAAGGATGTAAAAGGCGCGCCGGTGGGTGACACGATTGCCCTGGCAGCAGACTCCGTGCCGTCACTACCGGGATTCAAAAAGGTAAACCCGCAGGTATTTGCCGGTATGTTCACGGTGAGTTCTGATGACTTCAACAATTTTCGTGATGCGCTGGAAAAACTCACTCTCAACGATGCGGCCCTGGTGTATGAACCGGAAAGTTCTGATGCCCTTGGCAGTGGTTTTCGCTGTGGATTCCTCGGTCTGTTGCATATGGAAATCGTGCAGGAACGGCTGGAGAGGGAATATAGCCTCGACCTGATTACGTCTGCACCGACAGTGGTGTATGAAGTGGTCAACAAGAATGGCGATGTGATCAAAGTGGATAACCCGTCGCAATTACCGGATGCGTCGATGATCCTGGAAATGAGAGAGCCAATTGTGCAGGCAAACATATTGGTTCCGGCAGAGCATTTAGGTAACGTGATAACGCTGTGTGTCGACAGACGGGGCGTTCAAAAGGACATGCAGTTCGTCGGCAACCAGGTTTCTGTGACTTATGATTTACCGATGAATGAAGTAGTGCTGGATTTCTTTGATAAATTGAAGTCAGTTTCCCGTGGATATGCCTCACTGGACTATAGCTTTACGAGATTCGAAACCTCAAAACTGGCTCGGCTCGATATTTTGATCAATGGTGATCGGGTCGATGCACTTGCAGTTATCGTTCACGCTGATGAAGCAAGAAGCAAAGGATTCGCACTAGTCAAAAAAATGAAGGAACTCATTCCCCGGCAAATGTTTGATGTTGCCATCCAGGCTGCCATTGGCCGTCAGATTATCGCACGGCAAACCGTTAAAGCCTTACGCAAAAATGTCACTGCCAAATGTTATGGTGGGGATATTTCTCGTAAAAAGAAGTTGTTGGAGAAACAGAAAGCCGGTAAGAAGCGTATGAAACAGTTAGGAAGTGTCGAGATTCCGCAAGAAGCCTTCCTGGCGGTATTGAAGGTTGGGAAATAGTGCGCGTTCTCATTAAGACTGTTTTTCTCGTTCAAGACTGTTTTTCTCGTTGTAATAAAGGATGAAAGATTGTGAGTATTAACTTCCCCCTAATTCTGGTTTCGGGTACAGGCGTCACCGGAATTATCTGGTTGCTGGATGCCTTCCTGCTAAAGCCACGTCGCGAGGTAGCAGCGGAACTGGCGAAAAAGGGAATGGAGGAAGGCAAAGCCACGGACGTCGCGCTTGAAAAAATTCTACGAGAGCCTGTTCTGGTGGAATACTCTATATCGTTTTTTCCAGTGCTTGCTATTGTGCTGGTCCTGCGGTCCTTCCTGTTTGAGCCTTTCCAGATTCCCACTGGATCCATGATTCCAACGCTTGAAGTCGGCGATTTCATTCTCGTCAACAAATATTCCTATGGTGTCAGGTTACCGGTGGTTGGTACGAAAAGTATCGCAGTTGGCGAACCGGAAAATGTGAACGCAGTTTCGGAGGTCACGTTAGCCGAGTTTCAATCTTGGCTTTGCACCTTCGAAAGAGATACTTTGAAATTGGAACAGAACAGCTTGTTGTACTCACGGTTCGTAAATACAACCCTGGCACGATGAGCGCGACGTCTCTGAAGTTGAGATACTTTGGTGGGCATCTTGACTATTTACCTTCCTTGAGCCCGCTCCAGTTCCACGAGGAGTTCTGCCCGATGCGCCTCACTTTGTGAGGTGAGCAGTTTCTTAACCTTGGCGCTCGGC
>JAPUGI010000120.1 GCA_027292925.1 Gammaproteobacteria bacterium | reverse complement strand
TTGATCGCCTTTATCGCGACCGCCGAGGCCTTAATCAGCCAGAGTGCCTCGCACCTGATACAGGCGACTGCCATTCTCACCTTCCTGATTTCTTCTTACATTGTCGTGTTTAAATATCCGACTCCTATCGCCGTATCGGATAAGCTTCGGAGAGATTGACACGCCTGTCCTGAGCGACCCGACCGGGGTCGCGCACGACGGAGCCGAAGGAACTCGCGAGAAAGGATCTCCTCACTACTAGTGAACCACCAGGGTCCGTCCCGAGACCTGGCCTGCAAAAATGGCATCGACTGCATCCGAAATTCCTTCCAGACCAATCTCGACTGTCATCGCATCGAGCGAAGATATTTTCCAGCCAGTTGCAAGTCGATTCCAGATTTGATTCTTGCTGACGATTGGCAACTCTACTGAGTCTATGCCAAGAATGTTAACGCCCCTTAATATAAACGGCAGCACCGTAGTAGTGAAATTGGGTGAGGCGACGAGGCCGCAGATGGCAACACTTCCACCATATCGCAGACTCTTGACAATATTGGACAAAATTTCCCCCCCGACTGTATCTATACCATGGGCATAGTTTGTTGACAGTAAAGGTCTTGAATTTTCAGTTGCCAATTCTTCCCTGCCTATCACCGAGGTCGCGCCTAAAGACTTTAGATAATCCATTTTGTCGGCCTTGCCAGAACTCGCGATCACGTCATATCCGGATTGTGCAAGCAACGCGACTGCCACAGATCCAACACCGCCCGAAGCGCCACTTACAACAACAGGACCATCTTCTGGTGCGGCACCCATCTGCTCCAATTTCTCGACACAAAGCGCGGCTGTAAATCCAGCAGTGCCTATGATCATACTGTCCCGCGTCGTCATGCTTGTCGGCAGAGGGGTTGCCCAGGCGGCAGGTACTCTAATTATTTCTCCATAACCTCCGGGTGTATTCATGCCCAGGTCAAATCCAATGACGATAACCTCATCCCCTGCTTCAAAGGCCGCATCGGTAGATTCGATGATGACCCCTGCCGCATCAATGCCTGGTGTATGGGGATATTGCCTGGTGACACCAGGTACGCCTTTCGCTGACATCGCATCCTTGTAATTTACGGACGAATACTGAACTTTTATGAGCAGATCACCCTCGGGTAAATCGCTGACCGACTGCTCAACTATCGAATGGCTAGTGGTATCGCCTTCTTTCTCGACACGAAAGGCTCTGAATTCTGTCATCTCTTTTCTCTATTAACTCTAATAGGTATATGGACCCTGTTGTTTTTGCAGAAAGTCAGCCCCGCTGAGGCGATTCCAGACTTGGGTAAATCTTTCCAGTAATTTATCCATGCGATTTTGATGTTCGACATACTTCACCATAAACACGTCGCAGTCCGTGCATTTGTCGATAATGTACTCGTCACTAGTCATCAAATCGTCCACCAGATTTAGATCCAGCGCACGTTTGCCATACCACGCTTCGCCAGTGGCTACTTTTTGTGTATCAACTACCGGCCTGTTTTCTGAAACAAATTCCTTAAACAAGGCATGAACATCTTCCAATTCATCAATAAATTTTGCACGACCCTTTTCAGTATTCTCGCCGAACATGGTTAGTGTTCGTTTGTATTCACCTGCTGTTAATACTTCTACATCTACATCCTTGTTCTTCAGGAATCGGTGGAAATTTGGAATTTGTGCAACGACACCAATAGAACCAAGCAGCGCAAACGGTGCGGCAATTATTTTCGTGCCGATACATGCCATCATGTAGCCGCCACTGGCAGCTATCTTATCTACTGCAACGGTCAACGGAATTTTCCTGGAAACAATGCGAAGCAATTGAGAGGCAGCGAGACCATAGCTGTGAACCAACCCGCCGGGGCTTTCCAGCCTGATGACAACTTCATCCTTTTCACCTGCAATTGACAGGATCGCGGTGACTTCTTCGCGCAATCCAATTACCGCTGTTGCCTTTACATCTCCTTCAAATTCCATGACAAAAACCCGGTTCCTGGAAACAGTCCCTTCTTTTGCTTCCTTCTTGCGGGTTTTCTGTTTTTCTTTTACTTTCTTTTTATCTGATTTGAATTCAAGCTTACGCGCTTGCGGATCTAGCACCATCTGCTTCAAGCTGTGGGTAATGTGGTCAACCGCATCATTGATACTCTTTACTTCAATGTGACCCTTATCGACCTGCTTGGTTCGGTGCCCTAGCCCGACCACGACAACAACGACGATTAATACTGATGCTAATACCGTGACCGACTTGGCCAGGAATAAACCGTATTCCAGCAAAAACTCCAACTTATTTACACTCCAGGATTCTAAATGAAGCAATGCTATCACATTCAACTATGGTGGATTGCGGGATTGGCACATTAGCACCGTGCCGTTAAAATACGGGAAAACACAACCTAACAATCCTATGCTTACACAGCTCCTTACAGAAAAAAGCTCGATGCTGGCACCACACTTCAAAGCCGGATTCCTGCAACGCGAGCAAACCATCTTCCAGTTCAAATTCGACTCGGACGAGCCATTCTACCTGGAGGTAAGCAACACGGATTTTGAGTTCACCGCTGGCGAGACAGAGCAACCAACCATTACTTTATTTCTCAAGAACCATTCAACTTGCTGGAGTTTGCTAGATGGTTCCATGGATGGGATGCGCGCATTTATGGACGGTAGTTACCGCGCCGATGGGAATATTGTGCTCAGCCAGCTGATTTTGTATTTGTTTAAGAGTGACGATCCAACGCTTATTTACGAGGTTCAGGACTAGTATTTAAGGGAATGGTTAGTCGACTCCTGCCCCGTCTATAGGCCTTGGCGGTGCAGGTAGTCGTCTATGAGCCATCGGGAGATGGCGATCTCACCGGGAATTGTTGGCAGGTCATCTATTGGAAACCATCTGGCGTCGGCAATCTCATCATCCTGTAGCCGGATGTCACCGGATTCATATTCAGCGTGAAAACCCAGCATCAGTGAATTCGGGAAAGGCCAGGGTTGGCTACCCAGATACTCCAGGTTATGGACCTTCACACCCACTTCCTCTTTGACTTCACGCGCCACCGTTTCCTCAATCGATTCGCCAGGTTCTACAAAACCTGCGAGCGTGCTGTACATGCCTTCCGGAAAGCGATGGTTACGAGCCAGTAGAACTTTCTCGCCCCGATGAACAAGGACGATGATGGATGGTGAGAGCCTTGGGTATGAATACATTTCGCATCGCTGACAATACATTGCCCGATCATTGCTTTGTTCTACTGCCTTGGCACCACATTTACCGCAGAATTGATGGCTCCTGTACCACTCGCATATCTGCTGCGCCCTGCCTGCCATGGCGAGCATTAGATTATCAGTTTTCCCAAATATACTCCTTAACCCACCGAACTGATGCTCTTCGTCCCGTTGTACTTCGACAGCAAAACAGGCAGTGTCTCCATACATGCCCATGAAATGTTTTTTTTTGGAAAGCTTCTCAATTAAAGGTTCATCAGTTAGATCCATGGGCTGAAAATCACCATTTGCATCAAACCGCAGCAGTATTTCATTATCTGCAAATGCAAAGAACCATGCGTGACCACACTGTCCGGGTGCCAACACACCCGAAACGAAATCTTTGTTGGCTTCAGGCCATGCAAACATACGGTACTAAACGCTCATTTCCAGTTGCTTCCAGACACAACCAGAGTCCGAGGCATGCTCCAGCCTATCCAACTTTTCGTTATGCCGTTGCAGTTCATCAGCATTGGCCCGAATAACTCGAAGGGGTGGCCTGTCTTTGTTCACTCGTTTCACTGCTGTTGCCTCGTTGACTTGTCCTTCATCTCCAAGGCTTAAAGTTACCTGTCCGCTTGTTAACAGCAGATACACATCTGCGAGGATTTCAGCATCCAATAGCGCGCCATGAAGATCCCGTTGGGAATTATCGATATTGTACCTTTTGCACAACGCATCGAGGCTGTTTTTTTGTCCCGGGTGTTTACTACGAGCAAGTTCTAGGCTGTCGATGAACGTACAGTGATCTGCCAGGCAGCCCATAGTTGGAGACATTAACTGCATCTCATAATCGATAAATGCGATGTCAAAGGCAGCATTGTGGATGATGAGTTCTGACCCCTTGACGAAATCCAGGAATGACTCCCATATTTCAGAAAATAACGGTTTGTCTGCCAGGAAGTCAGGAGTAATACCGTGAACTTCCAATGCACCCTCATCAATTTCCCGCTGCGGATTTACGTAGTGATGAAAGTGCCTGCGGGTGATTCTTCTGCCCACGATTTCTATACATCCAATTTCCAGTATCCGGTGACCTTGCTCGACTTCAAGACCGGTCGTTTCGGTATCAAGTACGACTTGTCTCATTGATCAGTTTCCAACTCATCGATTCCGCGGTTTGCCAGGCTATCAACCAGTTCGTTTTCCCGGTGACCACTATGGCCTTTTACCCAATGCCACTGGATGTCAAATTTCGACCTCAACTGATCGAGATGTTCCCACAGATCCCTATTCTTGACTGGCTGTCTGTTGGCTGTCTTCCACCCTTTTTGCTTCCAGTCATGGATCCAGGTAGTAATCCCCTGGCGAACATATTCAGAGTCAGTGGTTAATTCAACTTTGCACTTTTTTTTCAGCGCTTCCAGACTTTTAATCGCGGCCAACAATTCCATTCGATTGTTTGTGGTCAGCGCTTCACCTCCCCAGAGTTCCTTTTCAGAATCGCGGAAGCGAAGCAGCACTCCCCATCCACCAGGTCCGGGATTTCCTCGACAAGCACCATCAGTAAAAATTTCGACTCGGGATTCCAAATTAGTCTCTGGAGGCGCTCCCCTTTAAGTCGATTCGGGAAAGTACATTCCGGTTAGTGGTACGCACTATACTCAATTGTCCAAACGCTCTTTGCGATTTCCACACGGGACGAATCGGAGTCATACCTCTTATCTGCTTCCTCGCTACAATTACATAAACCGCGCCTACCGGAAAATTAGCATTCCTGCTGAGTCCTTTGGAAAAATCAGGTTTGCCCGCGTCGTTGTGTACGATAGGTAAACCGTAGGTACAGAACTGGGCGCGGTCAATTTTGAAGTTGAGTAAATTCATCCAGTCCATCAGTCGTCCGGGCCGAATGAACAATCCGTTCCAGGGTGGTAGCTTTCGCCATCGCGCAATCGATTTCCATAAACCCCACAGGCTTAGAGGATTAAATCCAACGATGACCAGATACCCCGACGGCAATACGACTCTGGACAACTCTCTAAGCGCTTCCTGGGGAGAATCAACGAAATCCAGCAGATGGTGTACAAGAACGACATCAGTTCCATCGTTCTCGAGGGGGAGTTTTGTCGGCTGGGCGAAAAAGGGGCTCTTGTCCTGTTCTGTAAGTCCAAGCGTGACCTTATGCTGGATCGGGCTGGCTTCAAACAATTCCTGCTGCTGCACGCTGACCTGCAGGAGATGGTAGCCAAAAAGACCCGCAAGCAGCTGCTCCAGGATTGCTGATTCTGTCTGCAGCAATTCATCACCGAGGGGGGAAGCAAACCAATCCCTTATTTGCTGCAGATTAATTCTTGAACTGGGTGTCAAAAGCGAGTCTGTCAACGCCAAAACCTTAACGGAATGATTCAACGTCATTATAAGCACAATTTGCATTGTCGTCCCCCATAAATGGGGGCTAGCAGCGGATATGACTGTTCAGGTTATAATGCCCGCAAATAATAAGTGGCAGTATGAAACCTATCGCTATGCATGTATCCCGGCGAAACCTAATTTTTATCGCATCATCATTGCTCCTAGCTGGATGTATATCCCACACCGGGCCATTAGTAGTCATTGACCCCCCTGAGGAGCAGGCATCAACGGCTGAACCCCAGGCTGCACCCGTTCGAACCGTGATAATCGCGCGTATAGATGTGCCAACGGTTCTGGAGGTAATACCTGATCTTGAATCGGATCCCGAATCTGCGCCGTTAGTTAACGCTGATCTGTGGCAAAGAATTCGCAGCGGTTTTCAATTGAATCATGAAGTCGACAGGAAACGGGTTAAACAGGAAATCGACTGGTATAAGAAACATCCCGACTATATTGATCGAGTCGCAGCAAGGGCAAGCAGGCACCTTTTCCATATTGTAGAAGAGCTGGAAGCTCGCAACATGCCACTCGAAATTGCGCTGTTGCCAATCGTCGAGAGCGCCTTTGATCCTTTCGCTTATTCTCACGGTCGGGCTTCGGGATTGTGGCAATTTATACCTTCTACCGCACGCCTCTACAACATTCGAATCGACTGGTGGTACGACGGTCGACGGGACATTCCAGACTCCACCCAGGCTGCTATTAAATACCTGCAGGAATTGTATGCACTGTTACACGATGATTGGCTTCTCGCACTTGCAGCCTACAACTCCGGGCAAGGTAATCTTCATATGTCCATCAAGCGTAATCAGCGAGTGGGCAAATCTGTTGACTTCTGGTCCCTCAAGGTTCTCAAAGAAACCCGGTCATACGTCCCACGACTACTGGCCATCAGTGAGATCATCGCGCATCCGGAAAAATATGAGATTGAACTCAAGCCAATCCAAAATAACCCCTACTGGGTAGAAGTCGGCATTGATTCCCAGCTCGATCTGGCCCGGGCAGCGGAATTAGCAGGCATTTCCAGCGAAGAACTCTATCTCTTGAACCCAGGATTCAACCAGTGGTCAACCCATCCTGATGGCCCGCATCATCTTTTGCTGCCCGTAGACAAGGCGCAAACATTTTCCACGGCTCTGGCGGAGCTACCGGCAGCCCAGAGACTGGCCTGGAAACGTCACAAAATTCGCGCAGGCGAAAATCTTGGTGCTATCGCCAAACGCTACAGATCGACCGTGAGTGCAATCAAGGCTGCAAACGATCTTCGTTCCAGCATGATTCGAGCTGGTGATACGCTGACGATACCCATGGCATCCAAATCCAATTCATATCCCATGACATCCCAGGCACGACTGAAAAACAACCAGAAGTACCTTGAGAAAAAATTCGGCCACAAACCGATTCAATATATTGTAAAAAACGGAGACAGTTTCTGGGAAATCTCACGGAAATTTGAAGTTGGTATGAGAGAGTTGGCAAGATGGAATGGTATGGGAACAACCGACCTGCTGTACCCGGGTGCGAAATTATTGATTTTCAATACACCCATCACGACAGCTTCCATGACAGCAGGCCTGGACCTGACATCGATCCAAAAACCACGTCGTGATGTCATCAGGAAAGTGAATTACCGTGTTCGCAGGGGAGAATCTCTATCGCTGATCGCAGATAAATTTAATTTGTCAGTCAACAATATCAAACGATGGAATGAGCGTTTGAACGGGCAAAAATATATCCAGCCAGGCGATAAGATTACCTTGTTTGTCGACGTGACCACTACGGAATGATAGAACTGGGTCATCTCGAAGGAAGTGAGAGATCTCGACTTCGACTGCGCTCAGGATGACTTGTCAGTGTTACTAACAAGTCAATTTACGCGGTTGATGTCTGCTATTGCTGTGAGGCTATCCTGAAACGCCTGATAGTCCATAAAACCCTGGCGCTCACCCAAAACTCGGAACAAACTATCGAGCCCTGCTATTACAGTATCATCACTACTTTTATTTTTAACATTGGTGACACTGATGACCGCAGCATCACCATCGGGTAGTAGTGCATAACCCACAGTTTTATTTCCAGCTTGTGGTTTGGGTAAAGAGAAAGCTTCCCGGTTAATGGTTGTATCCATACCGGCATGGTTTCGACGTGCCTCACCGGTGACTTCCCATTTCAAACCATACTGGTCTGCTACATAGCGAGTTATCGAACCACTCTCGAGCATTGCAACCATCTCCTTAGCATGGCTTTCAGCTAATTTTGTTGCTTTTTCTTTTAGCAACTTTTCACGAATGCTTTGTCTGACTTGACCTAACGGTACCACTTCGCTGGGCTTGTGCTCCTTGATTCGCACCACGACGTGATTGTTGGAGTTGATCTCAATAATACTGCTGTTGTTACCGTCCAGGAGAACATCAGCACTAAAAGCCGCATTGATTACAGCGGATGTTGCTGCAATTCCCTCGGTGACCGTTCTGCCGACGTGACCTGTACTTTTGATTTCCAGATCCAAATCCGCCGCCGGGTCAACCAGGTCCTGGGACTCAAACGCAAGTTCATCCAGTCTTGCCGACCTTGTAACAAAGATATCTTCAGCCAGTGATCCCCTGAAATCTTTTTCGATTCGATCCCTGATTTCTTCCAGAGCAGGCATTTGTGCTTCTTCCACACCAAGTAATTTGATGACATGGTAGCCAAATTCAGTCAGGACCGGTCCAGAAACCTGGTTAATCGACAGGTCATTAACAACCGCCTCAAACTCCTCGACAAAGATGCCTGGCTCATTGAAGCCCAGATCACCACCTTCGTCGCTGCTGCCAGGGTCATTGGAGAACTCTTTTGCGAGGCTGGCGAAATCTTCACCATCAATTAC
Organism: Gammaproteobacteria bacterium; assembly: GCA_027292925.1. GTDB lineage: Bacteria > Pseudomonadota > Gammaproteobacteria > Pseudomonadales > Azotimanducaceae. The sequence continues at coordinate 7,603 of JAPUGI010000120.1, read as the reverse complement.
GCGTGCATATATTGCGTCAATGCTTTCTTTTGCCGCTTCTTCAACAACATCGTCGTTGATTTCAATGAGAATGTGTGCGACCCGGCGCCTTTCGCCAACGGAATACAAATCCCTGGTTTCTTCATAGAAAGCGATCAATTCAGATTCATCAAATTCCACTTCCGCAACCAGGTCGTTACGCTTGAGTTCTACATATTCGATATCAACAGTCTCTTCACTGACAAATTCGAGTGAATTGGCCTCGTAGTAGGTCTGAATTTCACCCTCGGCCACAACCACCTTGTCCAGCAACTGATCAACATCAACTCTGAGGAACGCAATGTCCCTGGTTTGTTGCGCAAGATTACTCGCACGTCGCACCCCTTTCCGGGTCAGAAATGAGGATCCGCGAATAGCCGAATCGAGCTGACTAAATTCTTTGTCGAGACGCATTTCCTCACGATAGGAAGTCGGTGTAAAACCTGCACTGCCAATAACCAATTGAAATTGTTGCGGATCAAACACACCATTCAACTGAAATGCCTCCGTGGCGACTATTTCTACATCCAGGGCAGAGTCACTAAACTCAAGATCAAGTACTTCAGTTTCCTGGCTCAGCAACTCCCTGTTTATCAGCGTTTTTAATACATTACTGCGTAACGCATCTTCGTCGATATCCTGGGGTGCAACATTCTGGGCGAGCATGATCCGACGGTTTCTCTCAACCGCGATTTCCATTTCCTGCTGACTGATGTCAGCCCGATTTACCGTCGCTACTTTAGCTACCGGAGCCAGATAAGTGGTAATGGAACCAAAGCCAAACAGCGCAAACACAACGATGATGAGCCCGACGATAATTTTGGCGACAATACCCTCTGTTTTGTCTCTCAGTCGTTGTATACCCATTTCATTCCCTCTCGTCATTCCTGCGTGAGCAGGAATCCATGCTTAAGTTAGTTACACCTTATTAAAACAAAAAATGGCGCATCAAAGATGCGCCATTTAGAAAGCGTTCTGATGTAACGCTTGTGGTACCGCTAAAACCTATCTGTTATTAACGGCGTCCTTCAGCGCCTTACCGGCTTTAAAGGCCGGTACCCTTGCAGCTTTGATTTGGATCTCTTCACCCGTCTGCGGGTTACGACCAATCCTGGCTGCTCGGTCTCGAACCGAGAATGTTCCAAAACCTACTAATACGACAGAGTCACCATTTTTCAGCGAGCCAGTGACGGATGAAATCATGGAATCCAACGCTCGCCCAGCAGCCGCTTTAGTAATATCAGCGGAAGCGGCAATGTTCTCAATCAGTTCTTGCTTATTCACTCTTTACCCCTTTTTTTGTATTAATTTAATTTTTTTCGCAATTCCTTTTGCAGTACCCCGTAACCATGGGGAACCTTATACCAACTAGGCAAAATTGGGTCAAGGTAAATGTCCTAATGAGCGCTAATTCTATGGTCTTCGTCGGATTCTGTGCTTGATTCCTTATCATTTACCGAATCGGGATCATCTTCCAGGGGTTCTGGCATTCGCTGCAGCGCAATCTCCAAAACTTCATCAATCCATTTTACAGGTCTGATGATGAGTTCCCCCTTGATGTTGTCCGGTATTTCTTTCAGCTCTCTTTGATTCTCATCGGGGATTAGGACTTCCTTAATTCCACTACGATGAGCAGCCAACAATTTCTCCTTCAGACCACCAATTGGCAGCACCTGGCCGCGCAGGGTAATTTCTCCGGTCATTGCAACTTCCGCTCTGGCCGGTATCCCAGTTAGCACAGAAACCATCGCTGTGCACAGCGCTATGCCTGCACTTGGACCGTCCTTAGGGGTGGCTCCCTCGGGCATATGAATGTGTATATCGTATTTTTCGTGAAAATCTTTAGCGACACCTAGCATGTCGGCTCGGCTCCGTACCACCGTCAGTGCAGCTTGTATGGATTCCTGCATGACGTCACCGAGAGACCCTGTGCTGGTGTGCTTACCCTTACCTTTAACAGCCGCTGCTTCTATCGTAAGTAACTCCCCGCCGACGCTCGTTACCGCGAGACCCGTTACCTGGCCAATCTGGTCCTGTTCCTCAGCACGGCCAAAGCTGAACTTTCGGACACCCGAATATTCCTCAAGATGTTCTTCCGTCACCACCAGTTCTTCTTCAAAGTTCTCGTCGCTTAATGCTCTTTCTTTGACGACCTTGCGGCAGATCTTGGCTATTTCCCTCTCCAATCCCCTGACACCGGCTTCACGGCTGTAGTAGCGTATCAGATCCGTAACCGCAGCCTCTGATATAGCCAATTCACCCTTTTTAAGTCCGTTATTTTTAATCTGTTTTGGAATCAAGTAACGAGTGGCAATATTAATCTTCTCGTCTTCCGTATATCCAGGAATACGAATGAGTTCCATTCGATCAAGTAATGGAGCAGGGATATTCATTGAGTTGGAAGTACAAATGAACATGACTTCAGAAAGGTCATAGTCCACTTCCATATAATGGTCATTGAAGGTGTTGTTCTGTTCCGGGTCCAGCACCTCCAATAATGCAGAAGCAGGGTCTCCACGATGATCCTGACCCATCTTGTCGACCTCATCAAGCAGGAACAACGGGTTCTTGACACCACTCTTGGCCAATTTCTGAATAATTTTTCCTGGCATGGAACCGATATAGGTTCTCCGATGACCACGAATCTCTGCTTCATCCCTGACACCACCCAGGGCCATGCGCACAAATTTACGATTCGTTGCCCGGGCGATTGATTCCCCAAGAGAAGTCTTGCCAACTCCCGGAGGACCCACCAGACATAGCACAGGTCCCTTTATCTTTTTCACCCGTTTCTGAACTGCCAGGTATTCCAGGATACGATCCTTGACTTCTTCCAGACCGTAGTGATCCGCCTCAAGCACTTTTTCAGCAGCAACAATATCGGTTCGTACCCGCGAGCGCTTTTTCCACGGCGTATTCAGCATCCAGTCGATGTAGCTTCTGACCACAGTCGCTTCTGCGGACATGGGAGACATCATTTTCAGTTTATTTAGTTCAGTCGCAGTTTTATCCCTGGCCTCCTTCGGCATGCCGGATTCCTGCAGTCTTTTTTGCATCTCATCCAACTCATTCGGCACATCTTCCAATTCGCCATGTTCTTTTTGGATAGCCTTCATCTGCTCATTCAGGTAATACTCCCGCTGGCTTTTCTCCATCTGTTTCTTGACCCGGCCGCGGATACGTTTTTCAACACCGAACAGGTCAATTTCAGCTTCCAGCAATTTGAGCATGTGGTTGATTCGCTCACTCAGGCCAACCATTTCCAAAATCTGCTGTTTCTCGTCCAGCTTGAGGGTCAGCTGGGCAGCAATGGTATCCACCAATCGACTGGGTTCATCGACGTTTGAGAGTGAAGTCATGACTTCTGGAGGCACCTTTTTGCTCAACTGTACATATTGATCAAAAGCGGACATTAAAGAGCGCACCAGTGCTTCGGATTCTCCAGCACTAAGCTCGTCTTCATCGACCAGCGTGACGTCACCAGAGAAGAAATCATCTGAGTCCCTAATATTCGAGATCTCGGCGCGGTGCCCTCCTTCTACCAAAATTTTTACAGTTTTGTCGGGCAAGCGAATCAACTGCAATATCGTTGCGGTTGTGCCGAATCGATACAGATCATCTGTTCCCGGATCTTCATTCTCGGGATCCTTTTTTGCCACCAGCAGGACTTGCTTCGCCTTGTCATGCTGCTGTGCGAATTCCAGTGCCCTGATTGATTTTTCTGTACCGATGAAAAGAGGTTGAACGCCATGTGGGTAGACCACCATGTCGCGTAAGGTAACTATCGGTACATCTTTCAACGATGTCATACAGACTCCTGAAGTCTCTTAACCGCCCTGCATGGCTCTTATCAGCCTTGAGTGGCTTTTAGTAAGAATATTAATAAAGCTATGATCCAGTGTTTATACCTAGGTTCAACTGGTTTTTACCAGTTTACGAAGAAAAAGGAGCTTCACAGCTCCTTTCATCGTATTTTTCGCGTGATTTATCTAAATCCCCGGAAACACTACTCTATTTATGAAGAACAGCTATTCGGGCAGAACCTTCTTCTGGTCATGATTCTCGTAGATCAGCATCGGCTCTGAGGAACCGTTGATCACATTCTCATCAATGACGACTTTGGAAACATCGCCTTCCGACGGAATCCTGTACATTACCTCGAGCAGTACAGCCTCAAGGATTGACCTGAGACCACGTGCACCTGTCTTGCGCTCCATCGCCCGCTCGGCGATGGCGACCAGGGCATCTTCCCTGAAATCTATCTCCACTTCTTCCATCTCAAACAATTTTTCATATTGCTTGGTATAGGCATTCTTGGGTTCGGTCAGGATCCTCACCAGGGTTTCCGCATCCAGTTCATCCAATGTTGCCAAAACCGGTAACCTGCCAACAAACTCCGGAATCAAGCCATATCTCACCAGATCTTCAGGCGCAACTTCACGCAGGGTTTCACCGAGATTGGCCTTGGTCGCTTCTGTTTCAACTTTAGCGCTAAAGCCAATACCGCTTTTTGAAGAACGGTCGAGTATCACCTTTTCGAGGCCCGCAAAAGCACCACCGCAGATAAACAGGATATTGGTTGTATCGACCTGCAAGAACTCCTGCTGCGGATGCTTGCGGCCTCCCTGGGGAGGAACCGATGCAATCGTACCTTCAATCAACTTCAACAGTGCCTGCTGAACACCTTCGCCTGATACGTCCCGGGTAATGGAAGGGTTTTCACTCTTTCTGGAAATCTTGTCAATCTCGTCAATATAGACGATACCGACCTGTGCCTTTTCTACATCGTAGTCACATCTTTGCAACAATTTCTGGATGATGTTCTCAACATCCTCGCCAACATATCCGGCTTCCGTCAGGGTCGTCGCGTCAGCAATGGTAAACGGAACGTCCAACAATCTGGCAAGTGTTTCTGCTAACAAAGTCTTTCCAACACCAGTAGGGCCAATCAGCAGGATGTTGCTTTTTTGCAACTCTACGTCATCCTTCTTCCCAGAATAGTTAAGGCGTTTGTAATGGTTGTAAACCGCTACTGATAAGACCTTTTTCGCCCAGCCCTGACCAATGACATAATCATCAAGAATGTCATTGATTTCCTGCGGCGTCGGTAGCTTCTTGTTGTCGGATTCGTCTGCATTTTCCTGAAGTTCTTCACGAATGATATCGTTACATAACTCCACACACTCATCGCAGACATAGACTGAAGGACCAGCAATTAACTTGCGAACTTCGTGTTGGCTCTTGCCACAGAAATTGCAATGCAGGAGCTTACCGTCTCCACTACTGCCATCATGTTCGTCGGACATACCAACCCCTCAAAATAAATGTATCACCCGTGATCGCTACCCTGTAGCGATGCCAGATAATCACCTAACTCTTTTTATCACTATTTAAAAAATATTCCAAATTAGAAATGTAACTTTACCCGGGATTATACCACTGCCGAAAGTCCTGCTGATCGTGGTTCCTGTACCTGGTCGATCAAGCCATAAGCCTCGGCTTCCTTGGGGGTGAGAAAATAGTCCCGTTCGGTATCCCGTGTAACTTGTTTCAGCGATTTACCCGTATGTTGTGCCATGATTTCGTTCATTCGTTGACGAATATAGAGTATTTCCTTCGCCTGAATCTCAATATCGGAAGCCTGTCCCTGGGAACCGCCAGTTGGCTGATGAATCATGACACGGGAATTCGGCAGGCAAAAGCGCTTTCCTTTTGCACCGCCTGCTAGAAGTAATGCACCCATGCTGGCTGCCTGACCGATGCACATGGTGCTGACATCACAATTGATAAACTGCATGGTGTCATATACGGCAAGACCAGCAGTAACTGAACCCCCGGGTGAGTTGATATATAGCTGCACGTCCTTGTCTGCATTTTCTGACTCACAGTACAACAACTGCGCCACAACCAGGTTCGCAATGTTGTCATCGATGGGGCCAACTATAAATACAATCCGTTCTTTCAGCAGACGAGAATATATGTCGTAAGACCTCTCACCTCTTGCGGTCTGTTCAACGACCATCGGCACGAGTCCCAACCCTCTGGTTTCCGGAAGTAGTGTGTCTTCAACTCTGCTCATCTCATTGCCCCTGAAAAATAAAAATATTGGCCTAGTGTAATACAAGTGAACCCGCCAAGAATCTAATATTGAGGTATCTGGCGAAAACTTCAATCCCCGGTCTGGGGAAAATTTTTACATCAAAATATACAAAAACCCAACAAAAACATGGCATTAGGCTGCAAAGGTATCACCGCATACTGGGGATCAGGCTGGCTCTTCGCCTTTTTCACGCCGGTCGGGCGCAGACTCACTATCATCTTCGGGCTCTTCCATCGCAGGAGGAGTCGGTGCAATAGCTTCTTCATAAGGCATGATAACTTCGCTTACATTAGCCTTCTCAATGACCTTTTCGACGACCTGCTCTTCCAGCACCATATTCTGAATCTGGCTCAATTGCTGTTCATTGCTGTAGTAAAAATTCACCACCTGTTCCGCGTCTTCGTAGGAACTTGCCATATTATCAATAGCGAGCTTGACCTTGTCATCGTCAACCTTAAGTTGCATCTGTTCCACAATGGCGTTGACAATTAATCCGAGCTTCACTCGTTTTTCAGCCCGCTTTTCAAACATCTCAGCAGGCAGGACAGAAGGATCTATTTTTTCTGACCCACCGAATTGTTGTACCGCTTCGGCACGCATGCGGTCAACTTCAGCCGCCATCAATGTCCTGGGGACTTCCACATTGATGATTTCGATCAGGCCATCAAGCACCTGATTTTTGACCTTGGTTCTAAGCGCTGCTTCCAGTTCCTTTTCCATGTTTCCACGTACTTCGGTTCGGAACGCCTCAAGGCCACCCTCTTCAACACTAAAAAGTTTGAAAAACTCATCATTAAGTTCCGGGATTTTTGGTTCTGAAACTTTGTTCACGTTTACCTTGAATACCGCGTCCTTGCCTGCCAGGTTTTCTGTCTGGTATTCATCAGGGAACTTCAATTCAAGGTTCTTTTCATCACCGACTTTGCAATCCACCAGTCCATCTTCAAAACCTGGAATCATGGTACCCGTACCAATAACGATATCCGTACTTTCACCTTTGCCGCCTTCAAAAGTCTCCCCATCGAGAAATCCTTCAAAATCAATATTTACCCTGTCTTCTGCCTTGCTCGCCCTGTCAACCTCAATATATTCCAGGCGCTGTTCCTGCAATTTCCCAACCATGGCGTCGAGATCGTCTTCAGTGACTTCTGTTATTGGTTTCTCGACCGATATTGCGCCGAAATCCCCAAGCTGGATCTCCGGGAAAACTTCAAATATCGCGGTGAACTCAAGGTCCTTCCCGGCTTCCATGCTCACGTCTTCAATGAGGGGTGTACCGGCGGGGGAAACATCTTCGCGCTGAAGCGCTTCACTGAACGAGGACTGCATCAGTTCATTTGAGACTTCCTGGCGGATACCTTCACCAAAGCGCCTCTTGACTTCACGAAGGGGTACCTTACCGGGTCGAAATCCTTTGATACTTACCTGACCGGCAGCCTGTTTCAGTTTGGCGTTTACCCGCGTTTCAACCTGTTCCGAGGGAAC
>JAPUGI010000012.1 GCA_027292925.1 Gammaproteobacteria bacterium | reverse complement strand
GTCGGACCAGCCACTCCGTGGTTGGCCGGGACCGCCTTTTCGGCGGCCGATCAACTGGGCGTTAGGCATCACGAGGCTATCCGTATGAACTGGGAAGCTATTGCAGCAGAGTTTGGGGGTTTTTACGAAAAAATGATGAGCATGAATAGGACTACACCTAACATGAAGTTTAAGCCGTTCCCATTAATCACTCGCGGCCAACCTAACTGGGTGTTATGCGTCCTTGTTAGCATGGATATGAAACGTCCCGCGACTCAAAATAGGAGGGTTTCTTGAAGGACTTCGGACCCGAAAGTTTCGGCGAATACAATGCTGATGGATACGATAGATCATACGGAAATCCATCGGATGCGGAGACAAAAAAGACAGTAGATGTACTCGCCAACCTTGCTGCTGGTGGAACAATCCTAGAACTCGCAATTGGCACAGGAAGGATAGGCTTGCCACTTGCGGCACAAGGCCTGTCAGTGAGTGGGATTGAAGCGTCTGCCAAGATGGTTGACAAACTCCGTGAAAAACCGGGTGGTGATGCCATCGATGTGACGATTGGCGATATGGCAGATGTTGGTGTTGATGGAACCTTCGATCTAATCTACCTGGTCTTTAACACACTATTTAATCTAACTTCCCAAGCAGAGCAGGTCCGTTGTTTTAAGAATGTTTCAAAACACCTCTCTGAAGGAGGCTTGTTTGTGATCGAGGCATACGTACCCGATCCGTCACAATACGAGAATGGTGAAAGCCTAAAGACAGTCCACATTGCGATTGATAGGGTGGTTTTAGAAGCATCAGTCCATAATTCAGCCCTACAAACTGTTGACTACCAATACATTGAACTCACAGAAAATGGTATGCGGCTACATCCGCTACCGGTCCGTTATGTCTGGCCAAGTGAATTCGATCTCATGGCGCAACTTGCAGGTCTCGACTTGCATCAGCGGTGGGCGGGATGGGATCGATCGCCGTTTACTGCCTCGAGTTCCAGCCATGTTTCTGTCTATAAACGCAATAAGTGATGACGACGAAGCCGACAGAGAACCAACGAGATGGCAAAAATACCTGACTCGTTGAGATTGTCAGCCTCGGAAACTGATGAACTCATGCGAAATGAAACCCGTCTTAGAATTGCGACAATTGGCCCAGGTACAGAAATTAACCTAACGCCAATGACTTTTGGTTGGGCAAACGGTTTGGTCTATATCTTCGGTCGTGGACAGAAGGTCGTGAATTTGCGAAAAAATGCTACTGCAACAATTCTAGTAGACGTTGGAACTAGTTGGCAAAAACTTCAAGGCGTAATGATGCATGGTCGGGCAAAAGTGCTGGAAAATAATGCTGAAGAAGACGCGGATGAATGGCTGCGAGAAGCACAGATGAACTTAGGGATTAAGCATGGGTTAAGAGAAAAAGGAGAGGTTAAACCGTACACCGCATCTGCCACTGGCAAGACCCGCAGATGGATTGTATTTAAGCCATCGACCGTAGTCTCATGGGATAATTCCAAGCTAGGTTAGTGAATAGGCGTATAACATGAAGTTTAATGCACAGCCTTCGGATGCTGTGACGGTACGCTTTTCGAGACGCCCGCTGTCAGGTTATACGCCCGGCTTGCTTCAGCACATACAGTGCGTCGACAGTGATCCATGGGTTCATTTTCTTCTTGCTGGTTCCACCCCAGTCGACATAATCATTACCCGGAGCTACTTCATCGGTGCATTTGTAGTATTTCTTCTCAGCAGGCCAGCCACCGTCCGGTAGTTGTTTACCTTCGAGAAGATCGAGTGCTCTTGTGCATCGCTTATCATGAATCAAGCAGCTTTCCGCGATGACCTTTAAGCCATGCAGGATGTCGTAGTGCCAGTAGAGCGGATAATGAAGGCTGGTGAATTCGGATCGCATGACACAGCCTGATCGCTGTCCGAGATACATTTCACGCTTCAGGAAGATCTCCGATGCCCGTTTGCTGGCGGCCGTTGCCTTGTCGTTGCTAAACTCTTTTCCGTAGAGTGCCAGAGCCCTCATCGGCAGGATCGATTCCATAAACGAGGAATGTATGGCGGCCGGGTTCTTGTCACAATTCCAACCCCCATCGGGCCATTGCCAATATAGCAGCCGCTCAACGAGTTTATGGGTTTCATCGTTCACAAGATCCAACTTTAAGATCGCCCAGAGCGCGTTTGACTGCTGGGATGCACATCGTCGATGACGACCCTGCATCACTGGTACGCCCTGTTGTTTATAGGCTTCCACCTTTGAAGTCGCCTCAAAATCGGTATAGAAATTTTGCTGAAGCCAGGTTTCCTGCAATTGATCTCGGACAGGTTTTAAGGATTTGTCACCGGTTGGGTAGCCGATATCTGCCAGTACTGCCATGATCCAGTGGGCACCCTGCCATTTTGCATAGGCCTGAGGCGGGTAAACTACCCCGGATTTGCCTAGTTCACACAGTAATCGCTGTACGGTTTCTGAAGTTTTGATCTTCTTTTGCAGCGCACGAAGCTTGATGGGGTTTTCGCCAAGGACATAAACACGGGTTTTCCATTGGATAGCGGGTTCAGGCGATTCCAGCAGTTGATCCTCGATGCTCATCAACTCACTTTAGCTGCGACTCGACGGCGGGTACAGCTCTATGGAAGAATCATAGGGTCAGGACCCTGTGATCAGAATCAGAGTCAGAAAGCTGGTAGAACTTCAACATCAGGCGAATCGCTTTATGAACCAACCCATACATTCACTAGAACTACCCACAGAAACAGAAAATTCGTTCCCTGAGCCCTTCAAGACGATGCTTGGCAAATCTGAATGGCGTGGACTATCCGATTATTTTGGCCTGAGCCAGTTTGGCGTAAACCTGGAGGTGCTTTCACCCAACGCCCAGTCAGCACTGAGACACTGGCACACAGAGTCAGATGAGTTCGTCTTTGTTCTTGAGGGTGAATTAACCCTGATCACGAACGAAGCCGAAAAGGTGTTAGGCTCAGGCATGTGCGCAGGCTTCAAAGCCAACGTTGAGAACGGCCATCACCTGGTAAATAAATCTGACAGGTCGGCTGCTTTCATTGTCGTGGGTTCAAGAATTCAGGGAGACAAAGTCCATTACCCGGATGACGATTTTCAGTGGCTAGTAGACGAAAGTGGTGAGTGGAAAGCCGCAGGTAAGGATGGCAGCCTTTATCCATCATGAATTGCATGGCTCAATGTTCTGAAATGGCTTAGTCGATATCTATGAGCACTCCTGGCGAGAAAGACAACCCGCAGGCGTCAATTTTGCTCGAAAAGCAATAGTAATGGGAAATAGAAAATCGTCATGAAGCGAATTTGCGTGTTTTGCGGATCTAGTCCTGGCGCAGTACCGGAGTATAAAGAGGCAGCGCAACAGCTCGGTCGGGCGCTGGTGGATAAAAACATCGGGCTCGTGTTTGGCGGTGGCCGGGTTGGGATGATGGGGGCTATCGCACAAACTGTCATGCAAAGCGGCGGAGAGGTTATCGGAATCATTACCAAAGCGTTGGCGGAAAGAGAAGTCGCATTCACTGAGATCACTGACCTGCGAGTAGTTGACTCGATGCATAGCCGAAAAGCGCTGATGGTAGAACTATCACAAGGGTTTATCGCACTACCCGGTGGACTGGGAACGATTGAGGAATTCTTTGAAGTACTCACCTGGGGACAACTTGGCATCCACCAGAAACCTTGTGGGTTGTTAAACGTAAAAGGGTATTTTGACAAGCTTATGGGGTTCATTGATCATACTGCTGGCGAGCAATTTGTAGAAAAAGAACACCACTCGATGATACTTCTGGATGACACGCCTGCCGGGTTACTACATCAATTTGAAACATATGAACCGCCACAGATAGATAAAGCAAAACGGGCAATACATCTGGCTAGCAGTTAGCTTCAAAGTGGCATATACCCACTTTCAAAAAGCTGGCATTTTCAATGTTACACACCTGAGGTTACTTTCCTTTGCAGGATTTTGACTACATCATCATCGGCGCTGGCACCGCAGGATGCGTTCTCGCCAATCGACTGTCGGCCGACCCCAACAATCAGGTCCTGCTGCTGGAGGCAGGCGGAAAGGATAACTACTTCTGGATCAATATACCTGTAGGCTACTTGTTCACTATTGGCAATCCACGCACTGACTGGTGCTACGAAATCGAACCCGACGCGGGCTTAAACGGAAGAAAGATTGGTTATGCCAGAGGAAAGGTGTTGGGAGGTTGCTCATCAATCAACGCCATGATCTACATGCGCGGACAACGAAGCGATTTCGATCACTGGGCGCAACTGGGCAATAGAGGTTGGTCCTGGGACGACGTACTGCCAGTCTTCAAACACTCCGAGAGTTATCAACATGGGTCAAACGAATACCACGGCAGCGACGGAGAACTCAGGGTAGAAGAACGCCGTGTGAATTGGGATATCCTTGATGCCTGGAGAGACGCCGCGGAAGAATGCGGTATTCCAAAGATCGACGAGTTCAATCGGGGTGATAATTTTGGCAACGCCTATTTCCAGATGAATCAGAAACGCGGTGTTCGCTGGAGCGGAACAAAAGCATTCTTACGTCCGGTAATGAAACGCGCGAACCTGACTGTAATTACAGATACTCACGTTTTCAAACTGAATATCGAATCAACCGAAAAAAGTAAACGCGTAACGGGCGTACAAGTCCGAACACAAAAGCAAGCAGTTCAAACCATATCAGCAAGGCGTGAGGTGATTCTATCCGCCGGTTCAATTGGTTCGCCGCAGATACTGCAGATTTCCGGCATCGGTCCGGCAGATCTATTACAACCACTAGGTATAAAGGTAGTTCATGATTCCCCCGGTGTCGGCCAAAACCTTCAAGACCATTTACAGGTTCGTACGGTTTTCAAAGTCAAAAATACCGTCACGCTGAATCAACGTGTAAATTCGCTCCGTGGTAAATTGGCAATGGGGCTCGAATACCTTTTATTTAAAACCGGACCGCTCACCATGCCCCCGTCGCAACTCGGCGCATTTGCCAGGAGTGACGACAATCAAACATCACCTAACATTGAATGGCATGTGCAACCCCTATCACTGGACAAGTTTGGTGACCCGCTGCATTCATTCAATGCAATCACACCGTCAGTTTGTAACTTGAGGCCTTCAAGTCGTGGTCACATCAAAATAAAGAGTCCTGATCCAGATACCTATCCGGCGATTACACTTAACTATCTGTCGACTGAGGAAGACAGGGAAGTTGCGATCAAGGGTCTCCGGTTCACCCGCAGGATCATGCAAGCTAAAGCCCTTGAAAAATATGAACCAGAGGAGTGGAAACCGGGTGCTGAACTACAATCGGACGAGGACCTGGCCAAAGCAGCAGGTGACCTAGGTACTACGATCTTTCACCCGGTTGGCACCTGTAAGATGGGTAATGACGCCATGGCCGTCGTTGATGACCGCTTGAGGTTACGCGGGATTTCAGGTTTGCGTGTTATAGATGCTTCCATCATGCCGCAAATTACTTCGGGTAATACCAATGCGCCCACAGTCATGATTGCTGAGAAAGGTGCCGGTTTTATCCTTGCGGATCACACGAGCTGATGGAACAACGAGGATGTCAGTATGAGGATGGGTACAGACTGTTACGTCAACAGCGGTTAGCCTTCTATGATGCCTCTTGCCTCAAACAATACTATGATCTTCCACGTGGGTTGAATTCACCTTGATACGATTGCCGCCGGGCTCAAGCACTGTAAACGAATCGTGAATGTCACCCCGATCAACTTCGCTCACATCAAGCCCTAACGAAGTGAATGAAGCGTAAGTTGCATTAATATCTTCAACCATAAAGTCAAACTCCGCATCACCTCCCTCCGCCGCTTCATCAAGAATCATAATCACGTGGGTCCCACCCCGTAATTCAAAAATCGTAATCTCGTCATTCTTGAAAACCGGACGCAAACCGATTTTTGAAAGGAACTCATCGGAACCTTTCAAATTATTTGTCTTGAGTGAAGTATGACCAATCCAGATATCAGGTCTTTTATCTCCCATGTCACTCCCCTCCTTTACCTACTTCGATTAATCGTCGTTTAACTTGCCACAAATTTGTTCCAATGGACAGGTAGGCCAGCACACAAGCCATCCCAATCGCTGGAATCAGCACCGCATTTCTCGCGCCAAACAGACCTACGCTCCAACCAAGGAGGATGGATCCGATCGGCAGACCACCCATGATACCAAGCGAGTATACCGACATGATTCGAGCACGATGGGACGCCGGTGAAGCTTCCTGGACGATGGCCCTGCTCATCGTCATGCTGATTCCACCGCACATGCCCCAAAAGTACAAGACTGTGTAGAACCCCCATTCCGGCAGGTCCAGGTGTAAAATCGACAACACCATGCAACTCGTAAACCCCGTAAGTATCATTGCTCTTCCCGGGTGATCCAGGCCACCAAAACGCATAAGAAAATAAACAACGGTGCAGGTACCCACCATATTTGCGGCAAATGCACCTGCTATACCGGTCGCCCCGCCGTTATAAATATCTCGCACCATAAGTGGTAGAACTACCATATAGGCGCCCGCAAAAAACACCCCGACCGCAAAAACGAGAATGATGGCAGGTCGAATGGACTCTGATTTCCAGGCAATAGACAACCCTTCGGCGATATCTCTGAACGCATTCCTTTTGACACCCGATGTATCTGTCGCCATCGGCGTATCCGGCAGTTTCGCAGTCGCAATGGCAGCGGCCAGCATGAATCCAGCCTGGGCTAACAGTATGACAATGGGGCCAACCCGGTCTGCCGCGGAGCCCATGGCAAAGCCCAGTATCTGGATTCCAAACTGGACGCCGACGACCATGGTAACAATGCGTTGGATATTGGACCCAGCCACTCGAGCCAACATTGCATCTCGTGCGGGTTGCATAAATGCGCCTAGAATCCCACCGACAATTGCCCAGATGATCAGCAATTCATAAACAACCAAACCCAATCCAATCGCCAGCGCCATCAGCAGGGGTGGCACAACCATCAGCATATGCAGAAATATCAACAATCGCCTTTGGTCAACACGATCACCCAGCAGGCCTCCCCACAAGATAAGAAACAGCATGGGTAACTGTCCTGCCATTTGCGCAACACCCAAGCGCATCGGCGACTCAAGAAGATAAACGGCCACCAGCCATGGGAACAGGACCATTTGTATTCCCCCCGGGACGAGATAGAAAGCGGTGCTGGTGAGATACCAGCGCAGGCCTTTGTTCATGGCTCGGGTGGCGGCATTACTGGAATTTTTCCAGCCGCTTCTCCAGATCTGTTCTGGAACGAATAGCTATCGGCAGCTCGAGATATCTGCCAACGTTCACGCTGGTTACTGTGATCATCTACTTCACTAAGCCTTGTTTCGAATGAGCGGGGCATTATACCGGAGCGTAAGCCCACATCATTCAGGCGACGGGGCTGCAGGGAACTCATCCTTGGACTTTTGACCCGCGAGACAAACCGGGATAAACACGATAAGTGCCAATATCCCAAATATTGCGCCCATCCAATTAATGACCAGGAATCCAGCTCCTGTTAGCAGCTGTCCTGCGATCAAAGGACCTAGCGACACGCCGAAGGCCTGGGCCAGAGGCACGATTCCCATAATCCTGCCACTGTTATCAACCTGGGAGATGGCGCTTAACTGGTAAGGCATCCAGAGATTCCAGCCCAGTGAATACACAATGATAGCAACGGCATAAGTCACCATTGACATTCCATCAACCAACAGCGTCAGCGCAACCAGTTGCACAATGAGGGATACCACCATTGGCCAGAACCTCGTATACCGATCACCCATGTAGGAGGCGAGTAACGCACCGGACACGGAGGCGATTAGAGAGAATGCCAGAATATTAGCGATGTCCTGTACAGAAAACCCCTCCTCAACTCCCATTCGCTCTATAAATCCCCAAACGGCGGTTACGCCGATGAAAAATAAAGCAGAACCTAACAAGCCCAACAGGGGGAAGCGACCAGCGTCAAGGAGGGAAACATTAGTGTGCAGTGATTTACCTGTCGAAGGAAAAACAAGAACTGTCAGAAGGGCTAGAGCGGCACAAACTAGTTGAACGTAAAAAATTGCACTAAGCCCAGAATTTGCAAGCCAACCGGGCAACATCACAAAGAATATTCCTGGTGCAAGGATTTGCCCAATCACAGCGAAGCTGAAATTTCTGTCTACCTTTTCAGTATCTCCAAGTGATGCGTAGGCAATGCAGAGCAAGGCACCTTCGCTGAAACCTGCAAGAATACGGACAGCCACCAGCCAGTCGTAATCATGATTCATTATGGCGAGGCCATTGGCTATCACTAGTCCGCTACAGGCACCGCCAACCGCCAGACGCCAGTCAACCCGGCGAATCCACGCAAGGCTGGAAAGAGACACCAGTGCAACACCAATGAGTTCGAAAAAAGTGAGGTTGCCAATTTGTTCAACGTCAAAACCAGCATAGTCAGTCAGCGCTCCGATATACATCGGCATTAGCAGGAAAAACATCGCACCCACTACAGCCAGGACCACCATGGCACAAATAGCTGATGGACGATCTAGTGCAACAGACATCGGGTCATCCAAAATCACTGAACTTCCAGACTAGCAGAACCGTGTTGAAATACTTAACAGGTGGCAAATTGAATAGGTGAAGAATTGGAATATAATGGAGTCCAATTATTCCTTTATTTTCTTCATCAGACACTGCTACATTGGCCGACCCAGACTGGAGATTACTGTCTCCGGTATTGAATTCGCTAATCGTGAGGACGCGCCATGTCAGCCTACCTTAAAGAAGTCAACAACCTGAGTTTGTTAAAAAAATGTAACAAGGATACCTGGAAAGGAATCAATGCCGAGTATGCAACGCGAATGCGATCGCAGAACAGGTTTACGACAGGCCTTGATATTGCACAGTACACCGCAGACATCATGCGCAAGGACATGGCTGACTATGACCTTGATTCCAGCGCCTACACCCAATCACTGGGCTGTTGGCACGGGTTTACAGCCCAGCAACTGGCGATATCGGTGAAGAAACATCAAGGCACCATGGACAAGAGCTACATTTACTTGAGTGGCTGGATGGTTGCCGCCCTTCGATCACAATTTGGTCCATTGCCTGACCAGAGCATGCACGAGAAAACAGCCGTTCCAAAACTCATTGAGGAAATTTATTCATTCCTGAAACAGGCTGATGCGAGGGAACTTCGGCATATCTTTGTCGAACTGGACGAAGCGAGAGAAAATGGCGGTGACGTGGATGCCATTATAGAACGCATCGATAATTTTCAGACTCATGTTGTTCCGATCATTGCAGATATTGATGCCGGATTCGGCAACGAGGAAGCAACCTACCTGCTGGCCAAGAAAATGATAGAAGCAGGCGCTTGTGCTATCCAGGTGGAAAACCAGGTGTCTGACGCCAAGCAGTGCGGGCACCAGGCGGGTAAGGTCACTGTCCCCCATGAAGATTTCCTGTCGAAGATCAACGCCATCCGTTATGCATTCCTGGAACTGGGTATTGAAAATGGCATTATCGTGGCCCGCACCGACTCTTTAGGTGCAAGCCTGACGCAGAAAGTGCCTGTATCACAAGGACCTGGTGATCTTGCCAGCCAATATAATGAATTCCTTGAGACTGAGGAAATTCACGACCTGTCAGAGCTTCGCGAGAATGACATCACGATTCACCAGGGCGGTAGTCTGGTGAAGCCGGTACGACTCGACAACGGCCTTTATTCCTTTAAGGAAGGTACCGGTTTTGATCGAGTGATTCTTGACTGTGTTACCAGCCTGACGCACGGAGCCGACCTTCTATGGATCGAAACTGAAAAGCCAAATGTTGCGCAGATTGCCGAGATGGTAGACGAGGTACGAAAGCACATCCCAAACGCAAAGCTCGTTTACAACAATTCACCTTCTTTTAACTGGACGCTAGCTTTTCGGGAACAGGTTTACAACGAATGGGTTGAGGCGGGTAAAGATGTTTCCGGCTATCCTGACCCGGGCACGGAAGAAAAAGGCTTGATGAGTGAAGAACTCGATGATTCGGAACTTGCAGTGGAGGCAGATGCTCTGGTACAACGATTCCAAAAAGATGCTTCCCGGGAAGCAGGTATCTTTCACCACCTGATAACGCTACCTACTTATCATGAAACGGCGTTAGGAACTGACGTTTTGTCTGAGGGGTATTTTGGTGATCTGGGCATGTTGGCCTATGTGCGAGATGTTCAGCGTCGAGAGATTCGCCGTGATATGGCGTCGGTAAAACACCAGGACATGGCGGGTTCCAACATCGGTGATGATCATAAGGAGTACTTTTCCGGTGAGAATGCGTTGCTGGCCGGGGGTGGCGACAATACGATGAACCAGTTTTAGGGTTAACGTCATCACTTGCGCCTGGCGGAGGGACCTTCCATTCTCCAGGCGAACCGTCCATGGTACGGATTGGCCACCGAGACGTCGAACCGCCCTTGCCAATCTAATAGCCTTGCGAAGGTCTGGCGAATCAGTGGATTCAATAACCCGAATTCAGTCAGTGGCAAACGTTATTGAAGATATCTGCGAGGACGCAAGGACCCGGCTCAAATAGCTAGTTCTTGTCAAGATTTGGGACATCGAAGAGGCTAGTTCCTTCGTAAGTGGTCGTTTTCACGATCAAATAATTTCGGAGTTCTATGATTACTGTTCGAATCAGTCAGTTTTTCGACAGGAACTAGCTACTATTCGGCTAGAAGCTTCGGCCAGTTCGTGTTGGCGGCACTGATAAATCCCGGAATGTCCTTTAGCCAGTCTGCCTGCACTTCATCGTTGTAGTTGAGATATAACTTGCCGTCCACGACTCGCCAGATCTCAGGATTTCCCTTAGCGGTATATCCCTGGCTGACAGCCCAGGCACAATAGCCTCCATATTGGGGAGCGAATTTCGCGGGGTTCACTTTAAAAGCCTCGAGGTTTTCTTCGTTGCTGAATCTCCACTCGACGTCCTTATATTCGAAACTGTAGTTCGAATCTCCCTCGACTGCATTTTCGTCTGTGAAATACGCCACCACATCAGAGCCTCCAGCTGCGACACTGGAGAAAAAACTCGTGTAGATGGGGTCGGTTTTTGCATAAACATTGAGCGTTATCAACATCGTTGCCATGATCAGTATTGTTTTCAACTTAGTCACCCTTTTTGCCCTTATATTTTCATACCAGATGCAACGAGCACCGATATGTTACAAATTCCTGGTGCTATTATTCTGCCAGGCTTTTCTTCTGTAAACTGACTTTTTCAGGAGAGTATTGTGTACGACATTGTTGTGGTTGGTGCGGGTAGTACGGGGTCGGTGATTGCCAGCCGAGGATCAGAGGATCCGAACAAGACCGTGTTGCTTCTGGAAGCAGGTCCGGACTATTCTGATATTGAAAAAACACCGTTTGACCTGCTGAACAGTCACCAAAACTCCATGAAAGACCATGATTGGGGTTTCAAATACGAGCCCACCCGGGGTCGGGATATAGATTTTCCTCGTGGTCGGGTAACGGGCGGATCCAGCGCGGTCAACACAACAATTGCATTAAGGGGCATGCCTGAGGACTACGATGAATGGGCAGATCTCGGCAACTGCCAGTGGAGCTGGGACAAGGTGTTACCCGCATTCAAGCGCCTGGAACGTGACCTGGATTTTGGCGATGAAAATTACCACGGTGATGCCGGACCAATAACGATTCGCCGTTATCCGGATGAAGAACTTCTTCCGCAACACCAGGCATTCCTGGAATCCGCCAGACTTCTTGATTACCCCGAGTGCATTGATGCAAATGACCCCTCGGGATGGGGGGCAGGCCCGCAACCGATGAACAAACTGGGTCGTTTGCGAATTTCATGCGCAGTGGGTTACCTCGCGCCCGCACGGATTCGCCCAAACCTGACGATTCGCGGAAATACTTTTGTCCGAAGACTTCTACTGAAGGACCATCAATGCACCGGCGTTGAAGTGGAAAATGCGGATGGCACCATTGATACCATTGCCGCCAAACTTGTCGTGTTGAGCGCCGGGTCGCTCATGTCGCCACCCATCCTGATGCGTTCCGGCATCGGTCCGCAAAAGCAACTGGAATCATTCGGTATTGAGGTGATACAGGATGAACCCGGTGTCGGCAGCAATCTTTGTGATCACCCGGCCATTTCGGTGGTGTGCCAGGTCAAAGATGGTGCAATCATCAACTTCGATTCACCCTTGATTCAGACCATTCTGCGCTATACAACACAAGGCTCAGATAAGCGCAACGATATGCAAATTGAACAACTAAGCTATGTAGGAGGCCACGGTGGTCCACCCCTGTTTGCTATCGCCGCCTGTCTCGAATATCAGTATGGGCGGGGTGAAATTCGGCTTCGCTCGGCAGACCCCTTTGATAATCCCATTGTAGACTGCAGGTTCTGTGAAGATGACAGGGATACATCGCGGCTGGTAAAAGCGTTCAGGGATACACTGGCTTTTTCTCAAACCGGGCCGCTGGCAGATATGATTGAAGTCGTCACTTTCCCCGATCCCAAACGACCACTGACGGACGATGACATTGCCGTGCTTTGCAGGAAACTGGCTGCTAGTGGTTACCATCCCTGCGGTACTGTCAAAATGGGTCCCAGGCAGGACAGGCAAGCGGTGGTAGATCAATTCGGTTGCAGCCACAGGATTGATAATCTGGTGGTAGCTGACGCATCGATCATGCCGTTTGTGCCGAGGGCAAATATCAACCTGACAAGTATCATGATCGGCGAGAAAATCGGCGAATGGATACGAACACAGCCCAGCCGTTACGGGCTATAACAACTAATGTTTAACAGGGACCACCAATGACTGATCTGACGATTCGCAACGTTAATATTCTCGATGGTACCGGCTCTGCTGAATACAAGGCCGATGTGGAGGTGGAGGATGGACGCATTAAGTCCATCGGTAACGCGGGACCAGCCAAAACCGAAATCGACGGTGAAGGCAAATACCTGGCGCCGGGGTTTATCGATACCCATGCTCACGATGACGGCGCATTTTTCAGGCATCCGGGAATGGAGTTTAAATTGGCCCAGGGAGTGACGACTGTGGTGAGCGGCAACTGTGGATTCAGTGCTATCCCTCTCGACCCAACTAAAGATACGGTCGCAGCTAGTGGCGGTATTCTCGCTGGAATCGAAGGTGACTTTCATGATCTCGAAGGCTACTTCGCAGCCGCACTAGAACGAAAACCTGCTATTAACAATATGATGCTGGTGGGTCACAACACCGTGCGCACATTGGCGATGGGTATGGAACGCCGCGCTCCCAATACAAATGAATTAGCGAAAATGAAGGGATATGTTGAGGGCGCCATGGAACAGGGTGCCTGTGGATTTTCAACCGGCCTTATCTATCGACCCGGTCGTTGGAGCGAAACCGAGGAAGTTATCCAACTGGCCGCCACTGCCAGACCCTTTGACGCACTTTATACCACCCATATGCGAAATGAAGGGGAACACCTGCTGGAAGCTGTTGAAGAGACGCTACTTATTGGCCGGGAATCAGATGTTCACGTGCATATTTCACATCACAAATCAGCAGGGCAACCTAACTGGGGCAAGGTGAACGAGTCTCTTCAGCGGGTAGATAAGGCACTGGCAGCCGGGCAGCGAGTCACCCTGGATGTCTATCCCTATACCGCCGGTAGTGGGCGCATGATCGAATATTTTAACCTGGACAATATCAATCGCTCCCTGGCAGAAGTCATACGTATCGCCAGTTGTCCTGCATTCCGCGAATATGAGGGACGCATGCTGGTGGATGTAGCAGCGGAAAAAAATGTGGAATTAACCGACCTGGTTCTGGAAATCCTGACAGCACCGAAAGGAGACCGCACCCTCTGTATCCATTTCATCATTGACGAGGCTGACATCGAAACCAACCTCGCACACAAGGACATGATGATCGGCTCTGATGGCATCCCGGATCTAAACGGGCAACCTCACCCCAGGTTGTTCGGCACCTTCCCGCGAGTATTGAGTCATTATGTTCGTGATAGAAACATCCTGTCCCTGCGTGAAGCCGTCAGGCGTATGACTTCCCTGTCAGCGGCTACTTTTGGATTAACGGACCGGGGGCAGATTCGTGAAGGTTACTGGGCGGACCTTGTTTTGTTCGATCCCGATACAATCAAAGATACGGCTACTTATGACGATCCAAAAAGGGAACCCGAAGGCATTGACCTGGTGGTTGTCAATGGCGAGATCGCCTGCAGAGGCGGCAGCCATAGCGGCGTCGGGTCCGGCAAGATGCTGCGCTACCGACGTTCCGCATTCGGTGAATAACCCAGGCGTTCCGCGATGAGCCGCTCTCACATCAATTTCTAACGACTATTCCGCAAGCGGATTAATTATTCGGCGTTTTATGGTGCCGTTGATATGTCCGCTCAGAAATTCAAAAGCAAAGTCGATTTCCTCGGCCGGTATTTCCGGATGCAAGCCGGGGTTTGCATGTAGTCGTTTATCAATCGATGCAAACGCATCAAAGACTTTCAGATAGCCCTCCCGTACAAATAGCTCATCTTCCAACTGCATCAGGAATAAAAGCGGACAGCTGATTTTCGAAACAGCATCGAGCAGTTCCTCATCGTGAGGGAAATTGGATGCAACCCCCACCAGCCCCAGGGTTGCCACGATCACGTCGTCGCGGGAGGCCACAAACGGAATACCGAACAAAGAGCCCATAGAAAGTCCGAAGTAAGCCAGTTGTCCAGCGCCTACCTCAGCTAACGACTGGACTAGCGAAACTGCACAGGTCCAATCATCAGTCATGTCTTTAATGCAGCCCTGTCTTTGGAACTCCGGGAAAAATGCAGTGCGACCACCTTCTCCTACCTGGCGTAATCCATGTACGGGTCCATCGATGGACAGCACCGGCAAATTCGCTTCGCCGGTAAATCGAGCGGCAAGGTAACAGATTGGCGCCTGGTATCGGTTGCCAGATGCGCCATGACCGAAGCAGACTAGAGTCGCACCAGGAGACATTGATTCAGGCAGCCACAAAGCGCCCGTTATATCTCGTTTTCCTTCCCGGGTTATCCTGAATTCACTGGTGGTTGCATCTTTATCATCAGTCGCATCTGTCCATTCAATTTTGCTGGACATTGTTGCCTCGCCCACCGCGGGTCAGGAATTTGAAGTCGGTATCTCGTTAAACGGGATACCCTTGTCGACGCGAATATCCTGAGGCATACCAAGAACCCGTTCGGCGATAATATTCGCCATGATTTCATCGGTACCCCCGGCAATTCGTATTCCCGGGGATGCCATATAGGTCGCCTGGAACATTCCGGCTTCCTGGGACAGTTCGGGATCCCAGATAGCACCGCTGGATTCAAGGAGATCCAGCGCGAATGACGCCATATCCTGCTGTTTTGGTGCGCCAACCAATTTACCAATCGAATTCTCCGGACCCGGAATTTCACCGCGGGACAAGGCCGTCATTGAGCGATACCCAGTGAATTTCAGGCCGGACTCCTGAATGTACCAATCCGCCAGTCTTCTTCTCACGGACTTGTCCTTGATCGCCGGTTCATCATCAATATTAACGGTCTGCGCCAGCTTGAATACAGACTTGAAGTTGACGCCACCACCACCACCACCGATGGAGGCCCGCTCATTCATCAAGGTGGTTATGGCGACCTGCCAGCCCTGGCCAACAGCGCCAAGGCGATGCGCATCAGGAACACGCACATCGGTAAAATACACTTCATTAAAGTTGGCACCACCTGAAATCTGCTTGATGGGCTTGGTCTCAATACCAGGTGATTTCATGTCGATGAAGAAATAGGTCAGGCCCTGATGTTTTGGTGCTGTGGGATCAGTTCTAAGGACAATTACGCCATAGTCAGAATAATGTGCCCCCGAGGTCCAAATCTTCTGGCCATTGATAATCCAGTCATCTCCGTCTTTTTCCGCCCGTGTACGAAGTGCCGCCAGGTCAGAACCCCCGGCGGTCTCACTAAACATCTGGCACCAGATTTCTTCACCACTGGCGAGTTTTGGCAAGTAACGCTTGTTCTGCTCTTCCGTTGCCCAGGCCATCATGGTCGGGGCACACATACCATGGCCGATTGTAAAAAGACCTTCTGGAGTATCAAACTTTGATTCTTCCTGGCCAAAAATAACCTGTTCAATGGCGGACGCTCCGCGTCCACCATGCTCTTTTGGCCAGCGAATGCATGCCCAACCGGCATCATACTTTCGTTTCTGCCACAATTTGGCAGCTTCAATACCATCGAGACCTTCCAATTCAGCCTCAGTTGGCTCGTTGGCTTTCAACCAGTCGCGGGCTTCCTGCCTGAATGTTGCTTCTTCTGTGGAATCGTTAAAATCCATAATGTCTCCTGGAGACCCGGCTACGCAGCCTGGTCTTCTTCAATTGCCTTAATCAGTTTTTCCTGCCACGTGGCTTCACTGCCGATATTTACTGACAGTAGTTTCGAACGGCGATAAGGAAACTGGCAGTCAAACTCCCAGGTAAATCCCATCCCGCCATGGGTCTGGATATTTTCTTTTGATGCAAAGTAATAGGCCTGGATAGCAGCAACCCTGGCGGTTGCCGCGGCAATCGGCAGCTCCGCTGCATCTGTAGAAAGCGCCCATGCGCCGTAGTAACAGTTGGACTTTGCCAGCGTATTCTTTACATACATGTTGGCCAGCTTATGTTTGATCGCCTGGTAGGTGGCAATAGGCCTGCCGAATGCGAACCTTCCCATGGCATATTCTTTTGCCATTTCCAGCGCGGCCTCTGCTCCGCCTACCTGTTCCCAGGCAAACAACACCGCTGCACGATCATATATTTTTTGCAGTAGTGCCCATCCTTCTCCTTCGTTACCCAACAATTCTGCGCTGGCGCTACTGAAGTCCAATTTTGCATGGGAACGACTTGGGTCAATGGTGTTCACTTTTTCCCTGGAAACTGAAGCCTGGTTCAAATCAACAAGATAGGCACTGGCGCCATCACCACTAGCGCATGCTGCAATGACCACGACAAAGTCAGCGATATCACCGTCGGCTACCGGAATCTTACTTCCACTGACACCGTTACCATCGGCTGAGGTTGTAAGGGATTTGGGAGTTGCCTGGCCGGTTCCTTCGCCAACCGCAAAACAACCAATGGCAGAGCCCGCCGCCAATTTCGGCAACCATTCCTCTTTTTGTCCGTTTGAGCCAGCCGCTATCAATGCCTCTGTGGCCAGATATACCGATGAAGAGAATGGCAATGGCGCAAAAGCGCGACCCAGTTCTTCCGCAATGACACTAAGCTCGAGGTAGGACAGTCCGAGGCCGTCGAATTCTTCGGGGATAACCGTTGCGGTCCAGCCCATTTCCACCACTTTCGCCCATAGTTCCTGATCGTAGGACTCCTCGCCATCGAGAATCTTGCGAACAACCTTGGTTGAACAATGATCGCCGAGAAACCCCCCCGCCTGCTCGCGCAGCAGATTTTGTTCCTCAGAAAATTCGAAGTTCATCTATTACTCCTCCCACTAGTACCGTCCAGAAATGAAACCATTATGTTTACGCTCATATTGGATATTATAAAAGTTACATTTTCGAATTGAACGTAGAGTTTCGAACGGGAAAACTACCACGATGGTGGAATTAACACCATTGGCACCGTTCAGGTGACGTTTTTCGGTACGTCTTTGAACGGTCCGGTATCGAACCGTGGTTCCTTTTCCATGCCAAGAACCCGCTCGGCAATAATGTTGCGCTGTATCTCATCGGTGCCGCCAGCGATGGAAGTCGCAGGAACCGAGACCAGGATTTCCGCGATGACCCCGTCCATTGCACCATCACTTCCGGTGAGCAAGGCATCCGCGCCTGATATCAACGTATGCACCCGGGATGCCTGCCTTGCTACATTGCTTGCTGCAAGCTTACTTAAGGATCCTTCCGGACCCTGGGGCATACCTTGTTCCTGCGCTGCCCGGGCCCGTTGCGCTGTCCACCCGGCAGATTTAGACATGATAAGCAGTTTGGCAATTTCCTGGCGCACATTGGCATCCTCTATTCGCCCGGTCTCCCGTGCTCTTGGCAGCGCGAGATCAACCCGGCCAGCCCTTTGGGGATACCACTTGTAGGGCTCCATGACCGTGGCGATTTCTTTGCGCTCTTCTTCATAAATAGGGCCGGTTAATCCGGAATCATGATTTGCCCGACCCAACCCACCAGCACCACGTCGTTCATGGGCGAGTGTCGTCATTGCGACCTTCCAGCCAGCGCCTTTTTCATCCACCTGGTATTGTGGCGCAATCTGGGCATCAGTAAAAAACACCTGGTTGAAAGAGGCATGACCATTCATCTGCCTTAGCTGATGAACATCTACACCCGGTTGCTTCATGTTCAATATAAAGTAGGTTAGTCCCTGGTGTTTCGGTAAATCCCAGTCTGTTCTCGCCAGCAACAAACCATAGTCCGCATGATGGGCACTGGTGGTCCATACCTTCTGCCCATTGATGATCCATTTCTCTCCGTCATAGTCCGCCCGCGTGGTTGCACCCGCCAGGTCACTGCCGCTGCCCGGTTCACTGAACAACTGGCACCAGGTATCTTCCCCGGTGAGTATCCGACGCAGGAATTTCTTTTTATGCACATCCGTGCCATGTTCAAGGATGGTCGCTGCTGCCAACATTCTGATGCCGGTCCTGGCGACACCAACCGCATTGATGGCGGCGAATTCTTCTTCCACGGTAGACGCAAGCACGGCATGCAGGTCACGCCCATACCATTGTTTCGGCCAGCCTGGGACTCCCCAACCGGAATCTGCCAACTTATTGCGCCAATCCACCAGTGAGAGATTGGGGTCCCAGTTATCTGCCAGCCAGGTCCTGACTTCCTCTCTTACCGATCCTTCTGTCGGGTCATTCATATCCCTTCCTCCCATCGCTGCATCACCAGTTCACGGTGATAGGCCGGATCGCCTAGAAAGACCTCAGAACTTTTCGCCCGTTTAAACCACAGATGTGTGTCCTGGTCCCAGGTAAA
Organism: Gammaproteobacteria bacterium; assembly: GCA_027292925.1. Lineage (GTDB taxonomy): Bacteria > Pseudomonadota > Gammaproteobacteria > Pseudomonadales > Azotimanducaceae. Next base: position 21,683 of record JAPUGI010000012.1, on the reverse strand, counting down.
TCCAATACCACCATGAATTTGTATGCACTCTGCCGCGATCTGCATATAGGCATCTGATGCCGCACTCTTCGCCATGCTGGCAAGTGCCGGTAGGCAGCTATCACCGGCATCTACCGCCGCTGCCGCGTAATAGGCAGCAGATTTTGCCAACTCAAGCTGAATCAGCATGTCTGCACATTTGTGTTTGATCGCCTGGAAAGACCCGATAACTCGTCCAAACTGCACGCGAATTTTTGAGTATTCAATGGCTGAATCCATTAGAAACTGCGCACCGCCGACCATCTCATTGGACAGGGCGATCGCAGCCTGATCTAACGTTTTATTCAAGGCGTGAAATCCTGCGCCCGGTTCTCCCAATGGTTGCGCGCGAACGCCGTTAAAATCAAGCCGGGCGAGCTTTCGAGTCGGGTCCATGGTTCTCAGGAGGGTTTTTTCTATGCCAGGCGCATCCCCATCCACGGAACAAAACGAGATTCCATTGTCTCCCTCGCTACCTTCAAGCCTGGCAACAACAATGAGCAGGTCTGCAGTATGACCGTCAACCACGAAACTCTTTTCACCTCGCAGAACAAAGTGATCCTTTTCCACTTGCGCAACGAGTTCGACTGCCGAGGCATCCCACCGCCCGTTGGATTCCGTCATCGCCAGTGTGGCTCTAATACTTCCTGATGCAATCTGTGGTAACAGACTTTGTTTCTGGTTTTCCGTTCCTGCATTTAAAATTGCGCTGACCGCCAGCACCGCACTTGAAAAATATGGCGCGCATAAAAGAGAACGGCCCATCTCCTCCATCACGATCGATAACTCTACGAAACCAAATCCAGCACCGCCGAAGATCTCTGGAACAGGCAACGCAGGAAGTGCAAGCTCTTCACTTAGCTGCTTCCAGACTACAGGATCGAACCCTTCATCAGTTTCCATCAAACGGCGTACTTCCGTGGCAGGAGATTTGTCTCTGAGGAATCGCTTAACCACATCCCGAAATTGATGCTGCTCCCCGGTAAACGTAAATTGCATGATTTTCCCCTCTCGCGAAGCGTTGAGCATACCTCGCTAAAACTGCCGACGGCAAACCAACCCTTCGCCATCATGAAATATCCCGGGGTACTTGTAGAAAGCCCAATCCATCCCCATATCAAAGAATGTAGTTCAACCGCTAAACCAACATGAATTCTCCGATCTCCTGGATAACCGGACTATTGCTTATCCTGTCCGCTCCCATGGCAGTGGCAAAAAAGGCTGATCTTCTTTTTCGTTCTGACGAACTGATGCAAATCACCATTAACGGACCAATCAGCAGGCTGGTTAAGGATCGCGACAGGGGCTTAGAATATGAGCCTGCCAGCCTTACCTATAGTGACGCCGATGGAAACCTCGTTTCAATCGACGTTCGATTGCGCTCAAGAGGCATCAAGCGCTTGAGTCGAAGGACCTGCAGTTTTCCCCCCATCCGGGTACTGTTTGATAAAAAGGATACCAAAGACACTACCTTCGCCAAGCAGAAGAAACTGAAACTGGTTGTCCAGTGTCATCCGGAGGTGAAGAAGTATGAGGGCTATGTCATTACCGAGTATCTGGCATACAAAATCCTCAACCTGCTGACGAACAATAGTTTTCTCGTTCGGCTTGCCCGGATTACCTATGTCGATAGCCAAACCAATAAAACGCTTAATACAACCTATGGCTTTTTTTTAGAACCCAATAAACGCCTCGCCAGGCGCATCGAAAAAGAAAGGTTAAAACTGAACGAAACATCTGCTGACCAGCTTGATAGCAAACACCTTAATTTAGTCAGCCTGTTTCAAATGATGCTGGGAAATACCGACTGGTCCGCCACCCATGTTTTGGGCGATGACGATTGTTGTCATAACGGCAAGCTTTTTGGCCAAGATGGTGCGACGGACAACCTCTACATTCCATATGATTTTGACATGACTGGCCTGGTGAATCCGGAATATGCAGCTGTGGATAAGGCACTAAAACTCGACAATATCAGGGAACGACGGTATCGGGGTTATTGCCGAAACGAAGGCATGCTGGCTGACAACATCGCGATGCTGAACTCAAAGCAATCAGAAATCTTGTCCCTATTTGAGGACACCGAATATCTTCGCAACGATCAAAAAAGGAGGAAAATTCAATATATCGAAAAGTTTTATCGCTTAATCAACAACCCGAAACGAGTCAAAAGGAAGATTAATGGCTGGTGCCATAAGTCTTTTTTTGTGGACAAGGCGGAAGCCGGGGATAATATCTAAACGAACCCTGCTTTTACCTCCATTTACAAGTAGCCGTCGGCGTCAGGGTGTCTAGACCGCATGTCCTTCCAACCTTCCCTGGCGCTCGCACATGGCGAACAGCGAATATTACAGGAGAGAGATGACGCCATTAATGGCCATGGCCAACACTGCAATGGTCCCCAGCAGGAATAGGCTAAAGCGAATCGTTACATTGTTAGTGGTGGACTGAACAAAGCTGTGGACGACTCTTGAACCCAGATAAAACCATGCCAGCATCATATTAAGACCATCGCCCATTCCGGCGATAGCTAGCGCGAGCGCCACCGCATAAAATATGGTCGGCTGTTCCATGAGGTGATTGTAGTTATCTGCCTTCCACTGCACTTCTTTGGGCAACATAGCCGCAAGCTCCGCGGTGCGCTGGCCAGCTTCAGGACCAAGTTTTGCAGCACTGATGGCAGGTACTCTCGTGACTACCATCCAGCCTTGCATTACCAATGTCCAAATAACGAGTCCAATGACAGGTAACAAAATAGGTGCAGGTTCCAGCATATCTAACATAGTAGTTTCCTCTTCAACATTTCTCCCATTATGTTCTTGTTAGAGTCAAGCGCAAATAACCCCCGGTATTGCCTAATACATTTCGCTGGTCGAAGAGTCACCTCACTTTATCCAGAAGCCCGGACTATCGGTTCGATAGCCGAGACATCGATAAACGGCATCAACCAGTGACTGTCCTCTTTCGTTTAGAAGGATCCCCGCGCCCATTCGGTTCATCGAATAGCCGAACGCCAGGTTTGCTTCCGTATCCGCAAAACCATCACTTCCGCCAGCACCTGCATGGCCAAAAGCCTGTTGACCTAATATAAGCGTCTCCATATAGCCGCTTTCGCGGTTTCGGTTGTCCATGGATAACATGAATCCGAGGCCAAATCTGCTGGGCATCAATAGTGTCGCATCTTCCGATGTGGCAACCGAAACTGCCCGCATTCGTTCAATATGGTCATTGGACAACAACTTTACGTCATTATGCAGTCCGCCATTGGCTAACGGCGTATACATGGCAGCCAGTGATCTTCCATTACCGATTCCACCACCTGCACCATATTCTGTGCGATAACTATCCGGCGAATCTGTTTTGTGTCGGCCATTGTTGAGAAATGCCAGATACTGCAGCGAATTCGGATCATTGAGCAACGCCATTGTGAATGGCGCAGGTTTTTGTCCTTTCTCCGGCCTCCATCGCAATGTTCGCGAAACGCGGCCGAATTCAGATTCGGGTAACCCGATCCAAAAATCGAGATGTAAAGGTTTCGCAATGTTATTCCTGAAAAAGGTTCCCAGGCTCTGGCCTGAAACCCTGCGCACAAGTTCACCCACTGTCCAGCCGAAAGTCATCATGTGGTACCCGTTCCGGGTGCCAGGCTTCCAGAATGGCTCTTCCTGGGCCAGGCGATCACTCATATAGTCCCAGTCAAGGAAACCTCCTTCTTTTACCGGTTCTCGCAGCGCGGGTACACCAACAGAGTGATTCAGCATCATTGCTACCGTCGCCTGCTCCTTCCCGTGTGACGCAAACTCCGGCCAGTACTCAGCCACAGGCGCATTTAACTCCAACTTTCCCTGGTCTATCAACATATGGGCACAAAGGGCTGTGGCCGCTTTAGTGCAGGAGAAAACCACAGAAATTGTATCTTCTTCCCAGGAGGCGGCTTCCTTTCCCGGCGACTTCATCCCGCCCCACAGATCTACCAATGTTTCGCCAGCAACATTGATGCACACTGAAGCACCTAGCTCGTTTCGCGCATTAAAGTTTCGGACAAATTCATCCAATACAGGTTGAAATTTTTCGTCACATCGCCCCTTAATGAAGCCGTTTTTTATTCCTACCTGAATTTCCATGGCGCTTCCCGTTTCGCTGTTCCCAGTATGCAAGAGAAAAAAAATCTGTAAAGTACTCATCGATGCGCGCCAGACAGAATTGGGTCACGAAATGAACAGAACAGGGTCGAGCATTATCGGTTGTTGGTGAGATGGGTAGGCAGTAGCCTATCGACGATGCAATCGATAATGGAAGTATCGTTGATAGGACTTCTTATTGAGTGCCGTGAAGGAGATCCTTCGATTCGCAGTTTCTTGGACTTCGCTCAGGACAGGCACTCAGAACAGCGGCTAGTGATCAATTCCAGCAGTTTCACCCTTGATGTAGCGCTCCAGCTGTTCGATAACATGTGATTGCTCATCAATAATGGATTTGACCAGGTCACCCACCGATATCATGCCTACAAGGTTTCCATCCGTCATGACCGGTAAATGACGAACCCGCTTCGCGGTCATCAACGCCATGGCCTCTTCCACGCGATAGGTAGGCTCAATGAAGACTACGTTTTGAGTCATGATTTCAGAGACCGGTGTACTTTTTGAAGACTTACCCTGCAGGATGACTTTTCTGGCATAGTCCCTTTCCGAAATGATCCCAACCAACTGGCCTTCATCGGACAGTACAGTTAGTGCACCAACTCCCTTCAACGCCATCATTTCAATCGCCTGATAGACAGAGTGAGCAGGTCCGATAGACCAGACTTCATTTCCCTTGGTTGCCAACAAATCTTTGATTTTGGACATCTGGCACCTCTATTGTTTTAACCAACAGTTTCCTCCTACCTGGAAAAACCGTAAAAGACTTTATTGCACTAAAAAACCCGGGTTACTTATTTCTAAACGATCTAAAAATGAATTGAAAACAACTGATCTGTTCTTTATGTGAACCCTTTTGCTGCTCCAACTGCGCGTTTTAGGGTGAGTATTTTACCATCTTGACGCACATAGACTGAGGTGCCAATTGCGTAGAGTTTTGCCATGTATTGATCCTGTTAAGTCGAATAGGACCTGGTCAAGGGGTCCTACGTTATACTGAATTCAAGCCTACCTACAAGATCGCGGACTCGGGAGAAATGCAAAGGGGATGGATTTCAGCAATCCTAAACAACGCGACGTATTCTTTGAAGTGCATAGTGAGTTACCCCGTGAAGGTCCCGGCAATAAGGATTGTACTGCCAGGGCGCTTTCACTCGCAGGCCAACTGCCGGAAGCGCCTTCAATTCTCGACATCGCCTGTGGTCCCGGCATGCAAACCATCCACCTGGCAGAACTGTTGCCTGATGCCACGATTATCGCTGTGGACTTAAACAAGTCGATGGCAGACGAAGCAAGACGCAGGATTGCGTCGGCGGGAATGTCAGAACGCATCACTGTTGAGCTCGGCGATATGGCCTCACTCGCCTATTCTGATGCAACCTTTGATGTTATCTGGTGCGAGGGCGCTGCCTACAACATAGGTGTTGAGCGAGCAATTAGAAACTGGAAGCGAATGCTGAAACCGGCAGGTATTATTGCGCTCACAGACGCGGTATGGCTAAGAAAGGATCCTCCCCCAGACCTTGCTGAATTCTGGACAGCCTATCCGGACATGAACAATGTTGAAAGTCGACAGCAGATAGTCAAGGAATGCGGCTACAAGCTTAAGGGAAATTTCATACTGCCAGAGACTGCCTGGTGGGCTGACTATTACCTGCCAATGAAATCACGACTACAAACACTAGCCACCAGATATAAAGACGACGGCGAAGCGATGTCAGTAATCGACGAGTGCAGCGCAGAAATCGATTTCTACGAGCGGTTCCCGGACTACTATGGATATGTGTTCCTGGTTATGTCGAATCTGTAACGTGGACTTCTAACCTGGGGAACTTCTGATCCCTATTCGTCAACAAACGCTTTTAGTCGTTCATTAGCTTCGAGAAAGTCTTCCATAAAATCATAGACGACCTGACGTGATGACAAGGTTTGAGTCATCAACCCTACGCCCTGGCCAACCCAGTAGGTTGCAAGCTGCTTCGCTCCCTGGTGCCCCGCTTCTGCGAGTTTCACCACTTTGCCGAGCGCGGGTTCGCTAACGAGAGATTGCAGGGGCATGGGCAGGGGTTCGGGTGCATCTTCTCCTTCCCAGGCATCGGTCCAGGGGGACCTGACTTGTCTTGAATATTTACCTGTTCGGCTCTTAGATCGAACCGTATGGCTTGATGCTGCTGACAAAAGTTTTTCCTTTATAACCGGCGACGTTTCGGCTTCAATTGTTGTCAGCCAGACTGATCCTGTCCAAACACCGTGTGCTCCAATTGCCATTGATGCTGCCATTTGCCTTCCGGTGACAATACCACCTGCCGCCAAAACGGAAACATTTTCATATCCTTTTACTGCATCGCATACCTCTGGCACGAGAACCATGGTCGATACCTCGCCACAATGACCACCAGCTTCTGTTCCCGCCACTACAAGTATGTCGACGCCCGCTTCTGCCTGTTTCACCGCGTGATGTTTGGCGCCGACCAATGCTGCAACTGGGACATTGTATTGCTTACCCAGTTCAAGCATATATTTTGGAGGCACGCCAAGTGCATTGGCGACAAGTTTGATGGGGTGAGCAAAAACAACATCTAAAATATTGGCTGCCTTGCCTTCCCCAAGAAATCCGCCACCACCACCAGTAGCCTGGTACTCATAAATGTCTTTGGTATCTACATTGTGTTGTGCAAGTATGTTAGTGGCAAATTGTTTGTGTTCGTCCGGGATCATGGCGCGAATTTCTTCCGGACTGGCTGATTCATCCTGGTTGGCCATGGTGGTGGGGACTATGAGATCCACGCCATAGGGTTTTCCGGCGATATGTTCATCAATCCAGTTGAGTTCGATTTCTAATTGCTCCGGTCCAAACCCGGCGGCACCGAGCACCCCCATGCCACCCGCTTTAGAAACCTCGCAAACTACATCGCGACAATGGGTGAATGCGACTAGTGGAAATTCAATACCCAGTAAATCACAGATAGGCGATTTCATCTCACAACCCTCTTAATTTGATTCCTATAATTATCTCATTATCTGACCTTAGGGAGCCTCTGATCAAGTAATCAATGTCCTCGAGACTGGCCGTGCTAGGATATTGAACTCACCTATCCAGGGTTCTCCAGGATGCGGCTAAAAGAGAAGATTCAATTTAAGATGAACCAGTTTCTACTCACTAGCCTATCCGTTGTAGAGCAGGGCATTCATGGCGTTAGCCTCAACGTTTTGTCGAAGGATTTGATCGCTGATCCCTACCCCTACTACAACCGTGTGAGAAACAAAGCACCCCTCTACTACTCAATGGCCATCAGGGCCTGGTGGGTGACGAGTTTCGACCTGGTACAGGAAGTGCTCGTAGATAAGCGATTTGGTGTCGATGTACGCAGGTACGAAAAGCGCTGGAAAAAAATTCTGGCAAATCTCGATGAGGAACGAAGAGAGAGGTTTGATAACCCCAGCATGTTAGGTCTTGACCCGCCGGATCACTCCCGTATTCGGCGCCTTGCATCAAAGGGATTCTTACACAAGTACATCCAGTCACTGGAACCAAGAATTAAAGATATAGTGGATTTTTGCCTGCAACGAATCGACAACGGTCCCATGTTTGATATCGTGGAAAGCCTGGCAAAACCTTTACCGGCCATCGTTATAGCAGAAATGATGGGTCTTCCCGCATCTGACCACGAACAATTCCAGGCCTGGTCCGAAGACTTGATTGTCGCTACCAGCACGCGAGAAACTGAGAAAATTGAAAAAGGCCAGCTCGCCGCTCGACAACTCATCAACTACTTCCGCAAGATAATTAAAGAACGGCGTGGAAATCCGGGAAGTGACCTGATTGGCCAACTTATTCTTGCCGAAGATGCAGGAGATAAGCTCACAGAAATGGAACTCTACAATACATGCAACCTGTTGTTAGTGGCTGGGCATGAAACAACCACCCGGCTGATTGGTAATGGTGTGTATTTGTTACTGCAGTCTCCTGATTTGTGGGCGCAACTAAGGGAAGATCCTTCGAAGATCCCGAACGCAGTGGAAGAGATGCTGCGCTTTGAGCCACCTGTGCAGGCGACTCAACGTTTCGTTACACAAGATATGGAATTCCATGGCAAGAAGCTGAAAAGAGGAGATGTCATTCTTATCGGCATCGCCGCAGGAAATCGCGATCCAAATACCAGTGATAATCCTGATGTGTTCGACATCTGGCGTGAAAAAGTAAACCAGGTTTCTTTCGGATACGGGATTCACCTATGTATTGGCGCTTCGCTGGCGAGGATGGAGGCAAAAGTCGCCTTTGAAACATTGTTGGAAAAATTCCCTCATATGGCACTGGTCGATGAAAACCCGAGGTGGGGAGACAATGCATTTTTTCGTGGCCACGAGAAACTCGATGTTTACAAGGAGAGCAGCCAGGGAGCTACTGCCGATCTTTCATAATTTTTATCTGGGATGCTACCCGAGTGCTTGTTTGAACAGATCCTTGTCGATGTTCCCACCGGAAAAAATGACGCCTACCTTTTTACCTTTGTTGATTTCCTTTTCCTTTAGCAAGGCTGCTAGAGCCGCCGCACCTGCACCTTCTGCCACATTGTGTGTATCGGTGAAGTAATGCGCAATGGCGTCCAAAATTTCCTGCTCACTAATATCGACTATACGTTCCAGCTGACCTAGCATCATATCCAGTGCTTTTCGGCTGGGATTCCTTACTGCCAGGCCATCTGCAATCGTATCGGCGGAGTTGGTGCTGATGCACTTTCCCGCCGCAAAGGATAGTTGATAGGTATTCGCATTTTCAGAGACAACCCCTATCACTTCTGTATCTAATCCGAGTGCGTTCCTGGCGCATATCACGCCCGATGCACCCGATCCCAGGCCAATCGGCACATACAACCGATCAAGATCAGAAACAGCACGAAACAACTCAAGTGCATAGGTGCTCACACCTTTTACGAGATCCATGTGGAATGATGGTAACAGGTGTAAATCCCTTTCCTGCGCCAATTCAACGGAACGCTCCACCGATTCATCAAAGTCTCGACCATAAATTACGAGTTCCGCCCCCAGCGCTTCCATGGCAGCATTCTTCTCGGGACTGTTACCTTCAGGGACAACAATCACTGCATTTAGATCATTACGTGCGGCCGCGAACGCGATACTTTGACCATGATTGCCACGGGTGGCGGCGCATACTCCCCGAATATTGGGCTCACGTTGCCTGAGATTCCCCAGATAAATCAAACCACCGCGCACTTTAAACGCACCTGTGGGATTGTGATTTTCGTGTTTCACCCACACTTCACAGCCACAGCGCTGATTTAACAGGGGCCAGGATATCTGTGATGTGGGTTGGATAACCTTGTATACACTATCGGCCGCTTCTTCAATTTCTTGCAGTGTTAGTAACACCTCTACTCCTACATTTCTCTCTCGAAACTATTTTGTGCTTTAGTAGCTCTAAGCTACCTCTGTATGAAGGAACGATTCAATGTCCAGGGTTTTAATTTTCACACTGCTACTTTGTTGGCATTCGATCGTACGAGGCGATAATTTCGCAGACGCGATATCCGATTTTGACAATCGAGACTATCAAAACGCAGCCAGCAAATTTGAAACGCTCTACAGCAAGAATAGCAAAGATGTTGATCTGTTGTTTTACCTTGCCAGGAGTCAATACAAGGTTGCTAAATACAAGGATGCCAGGTCAACCATTGATCAGTTAATTGAACTGGATCCTGCTCATCTGGACGCGCACTATCTGGCTGGGATCGTCTATATGGGCCTGCTTGGTGAGGTTAACCTGTTCAGGAAGTTGGGTATGGTTAAGTCCGCCCTTAAATCCTGGAAAAAGGTTGTCGAATTGGATGCTGAGCATGTACTAGCTAACTATGCTGTGTTCAGCTTCTACCTGAATGCACCGGGAATTGTTGGCGGCGACATGGACAAAGCTCTCGATATATTAAAGACGTTGGAATCCATCAGTCCACCTTATGCGGAACTAGCAAATGGTGTACTAAACTCAAAGCTGGAGAACTTCACCGAGGCCGAAAAGCACTACCTCAAGGCGACAGAAATGATCACCGATCGCGCCTCACCTTTCTTTGCCATCGCACAATTTTATTTTCAAAATGAAAAGTTCGAAAAATCCCTGGCTGCACTCGAACGCTACCAACAGGCAAAAAAAATCTGGCACGATCCAGGTGACGCGATTGCATTTTATTTTCTAGGTAGTATTCATGCCAACCTGGGCAACACAGATCTGGCGAAAGAGAATTTAGACAGGGCTTTGTCTTCTTACCCCAACAAACAAATCAGGGGGCTAATTGAAGATTCACTGGATGATCTTTGAAACTAATCCGGTTTCCGAGGCTCCTTAGTCTTCCAAACCAATGGAAAGCCCCGCAAAGTCAGGTTCATAGGCCGCCTCCGGGTTGGCCCTAACCTGATTATCAAGGCGATGGGCATCTTCACCCACAAGGATTCTCCAGCTGTTACTACGAACTCCATCGAGAATAATGGTGGAAGCCTGGGCAGCAGTTAACGGAGCATTGTCACGAAACTGGATTTGCCGATCATGCATGGCCTGTTTGATTTGTTCATCGCTCATGTTCATCATCGCCTCAGTCATCGGACCCCCGGTTCGCATCATGCGTTCTCGCAGTTCTCGCACTTCCTGCTCGCCCATCTCCAGCGGAGGTTTTTTACCCAGTACCTTGCCGGAATTAATGGCGATGGAAGTTCCAATGTGGCCCGGCATAACCACTGATACACCAACGTGGGGCGCATTGATTCTCAAGTCATTTATCAGCGCTTCAGAGAAGCCTTTTACTGCAAATTTGGCGGCACTGTATGCGGTGTGAGGTATCAATGGTCCAAGAGAGGCCCAAAATCCGTTGACGCTACTCGTGTTGATAATATGTCCTTCTTCGCTGGCAACTAACATAGGAACAAAAGCGCGACAGACATAATAAACGCCATACCAACAAACGCCGAATGTTTTCTCCCAGTCCTCACGCTCATCAATGAGAAAGCTGCCACCTCCTCCAATACCGGCATTGTTAAAAAGAAGATTAACAACTGGACCGTGTCCAGCTTCCACTTCGGTACGAAACCGGATTACTTCACTTTCAACAGATACATCACAATTGTGTGTTGTGATTGTAATTCCCGGAGGCGCTTCCGATTCACATAGGGATTTGGTTTCAGCCATATTCTCAGACGACACATCACACATGGCGACATGACAGCCATCCTGGCTAAGCTGCCTGCAAAGTTCCCTGCCCATACCCGTGCCACCACCTGTCACGACTGCTACTTTATCGCTGAAATTCTTCATCCCTTTCTCTTTTTCATCTCGTTATTTGTGAAATAATTTATTCACTATCCGGCGTTAACTCTTGCTCTTCTTCGCCGTTGGTTGTTCTTATTTGCGTTGAGGGCTCTTTGTTAAGCACCGCTGAGGGCTCTTTGTTAAGAACCGCTGAGGGCTCTTCCCTAAACCTGTCCTTTGCCATAAACAATGCTATCGCCAACGCGACAAACGGTGAGGCAAACGCAATTCCGACCAGTACGCCCGGCCCATTGTCATTCAATAGTGTCCAGACAAGCATTCCAATCGCCACCTGCATTACATACAACGAAGCCCAGGGCCACATCCAGGATTTCATCTTCAGGAAACCAAACAGGCCAAATCCATAAATAAGCCAGTGAAGAGGTTCCGTGGCCTTGGCCTGCCAACCAGTCAGCGTGAAGCCAAACCAGACTTCCTGGTCCTTATCCACTGGTTTGATAAACATATCAAAAGGCATATAGATGAACGTCATGTAAGCACAAAACAGCATTACCGCATTCATCCACAGCGGCCTCCCAGAGAACAGATCTTTAATTTTTTCCATGGTCGTACCTACGAAATCTTAGGTTCAGAATTAGCTAGTCATTGTATGTGAAATAGCCATCCCATATTTGATCCAGCAACTCGCATGCTTTATCAATTGGAACTGCGGCCATCACTTCACGCTGCTCTTCACCAGAATCGATGACCAGCCCCAATTTGAGCAACTTGTCCAGGGCATCTTCTACTTCAAAATCAACCTGGCAATCCCACCTTTCAGAGAACCAGTCTTCAATTGTTTCATCGAGTTGTGACGCAGATTCAAGTGACGGATGTACCGATAGAAAGTAGTAAGCGACTATCGCTTCTTTGCATTCTTCCTCCTCCGCATCATCGATCAGTCGATGGAAAACGCCTGCGTTGTTATCAAGATTCTTAAAATACAGGCTTTCAGTCAACGCCTGCATAAATGCCAACTTCCTGTTCTTGAAATTGATGAACTGTTTCCAGATGTAGCTGCCCAGCCCGCCGATCCCGACAACCAATCCAAGGATTGTTATCTTGTCAAGGCCAACGGGCTCAGAAACCAAACCCATCCAGAAACCCACCAGCGCACCTAATAAAAGCAGTGAGGTTCCAACCTTTGTTGTCAGAATAGCCCCACCACCGATCAACGCGGGTACACCAATCAACAGTTTGTCTATAAAAAGCATGCCGAGCCGGGTGTTGGGAAATAGCATTTCAACATCTGCACGAGGCACATTTTGAAACATCTTCAGCATGGTTGATCCCGGTTTTTCCCGGCGCTGACGGGAAATTACTTTCCCGCTGAACTTAATGTAGATGACGACACGATCGTAATTTGAGAACTCGACTTGTTGCTTGCGCAAACCAAAGAAACTTTTTACTTCCTGTGTGCGCATACTTTCACCCCGGCTGTACAGCAACACTTCCTCAAAGTCATGAAAATCAATATGCAATCGGAGTTTGAACAAAGAAGCTTCTGTTATTGCCATCTGCAGTTCTTCTTCTGACAGCTTTTCGTAGTTGGCCTTGTCGAGAAGTTCGTCAAGTCCATCGACAAATTCTCCATCCTCGTCATCAGCGAAAACACCAATCTTTCGAGTGTCGCGGTCTGGATTTAGCGGCGCATAGCTGTCTTTCAGTATTTCAAGTTTCTTGTGGTATTCGAAGTGGACGATACTTTGCAGCACCTGGCACATATCCCGAAACTTCATTTGATCCGTACCGGAAAGTCCTCCACTGGCAAGACACATTTCAACGATATCCCGTTTACGAAAAGGGATATATCTAAGTCGTGGTCGGAATCGAAGTTTCACTTCCATAGCCAAAAAGAGCCTTTAGCGCCATAAAGAGCCATCGGCGGTTCTTCCATAAAGAACCATCAGCGGTTCTTGTAAATTATTTCAGGTCGTCCTCAAGCAGGCAACACCTGCTTTTACACAAAACAGGAGCACAAAAAAACCGGTGTTCCCAAAGGACGCACCGGTTTATTGTAATCTCGGATCAGCTGTCGATAAAGCTCCTCAATTGTTCTGAGCGGGCAGGATGACGCAATTTGCGCAATGCTTTGGCTTCAATCTGCCTGATGCGTTCACGAGTTACCGAAAACTGCCGGCCGACCTCTTCCAAGGTGTGGTCAGTATTCATATCAATACCAAAACGCATTCGCAAAACCTTGGCCTCACGATCAGTAAGCGCTGTCAGGACATTTGTCGTGGTTTCTTTAAGTCCTTCATCCGTCGCATGGTCCACAGGAGACTCAACGGATGTGTCGCTCACCAGGTTCCACATGGTCGAATCGTCATCATCACCGACTGGCGTTTCAAGCGAGATGGGTTGTTTTGCTACATCAAGTGCTTTGAGTACTTTGTCTTCCGGCAAGTCCATTTTTTTGCTTAGTTCTTCAATAGTCGGCGTCCGGCCTAGCTCCTGGATAAGTTGCCGGGTGAGCCGATTTAATTTATTCACTGTTTCCATCATGTGAACAGGTACCCGGATGGTACGAGCCAGGTCAGAAATCGAGCGAGTAATTGCCTGGCGTATCCACCAGGTTGCGTAGGTTGAAAACTTGAATCCGCGACGATATTCAAACTTGTCCACCGCTTTCATCAAGCCGATATTTCCTTCCTGGATCAGGTCAAGGAAATGCAGTCCCCGATTTGTATATTTTTTGGCGATGGATATAACTAACCTTAGATTGGCTTCGATCATGTCCTTTTTCGCAGCCCGGGTTTTACCAATGGCAAGGAACATCCGACGATTAATATCCTTAATTTCCGAAACACTCATGCCTGTGCGATCGGAGATACGCCTTACAATCTTCAGCGCATGCCGGATGGATATTCTGTATTGCTGCAAACTTTCGGAATAAGGGGCATCGAGAGAGATAAGCTCATCGATCCAATCCACATTAGTTTCGTTGCCGCTGAAGGCTTCAATAAATTCATCCTTAGGCATCTTCGACTTGTCGACACACAAATCCCGCACCAGTTTCTCCTGATCGCGGATTTTTTGCGTATCTGACTTGACGATATCCATGATTGGATCCATCTGCGCAGGCACCAGTTTTATTAGCCCAAACGCTTCTCCCAGCCGGTTCAGCGCTTTGGCTGTCTTGGGGGAACCGCGTCCATTCTTGCTGAGAGCTTTCTGTGCGGCAACGTGAGCTTTTTGAATATCCTTGAATCGGCTATAGGTCAATTGGAGATCGGGACCTTTTACTTCTTCAGAATCATCGGCCTCATAGTTACCACTGGATTTCGCTTCCGCCACTTTAGACATGTCCGGGATGACATCTTCAGGATCAAGGAAGCCACTTATGATGACACGTACGTCACCCTCTTCAGCCACGATCTGGTCATATTCCTGTAGCACTCTTTCAACGGTACCCGGGTAGCGAGCCATATTGATCATCGTTTCTCTGATACCTTCCTCCATTCTTTTCGCGATTACGATTTCACCTGCGCGAGTCAATAAGGGGACCGTACCCATTTCCCGCATATACATCCGAACCGGGTCAATGGTTTTTCCTACCACAGAATCCAACGCAGCTATTGCTGCCGCATCAGCATTGATCTGCTCTTCAACGTTTTCTTTCAGCTGCTGGTTTTGTGGTGCGACCTCGTAGACTGAAATACCCATCTCTTCAAATACCTGCACGACATTTTCAAAGTCATCAGATTCTTCGATTCGCTCGGGCAGGGCTTCAGTGAGTTGTTCGTATGTAAGATATCCTTGCTCTTTACCCTTAGCGATCAGTATTTTTAGCTTGGATTCTTCAGACTCCGCATCATCGCCATCATCCTCTGCTGAAACTTCGCGATTTGAGAGCACATCAAGTGCATCGAGATCTTCCGTCGCATTCTCAAGGGAATCATCATCCAGTATAGAGTCAAAATCTCCTTCGGTTGCGTGGTTAGTCATAGGGCGCGGGCTCCGTGTTCGTGGCAGTAGTTTGGGTTGGCATAGAAAGTGTGTAACAGTCGGAAAAGTGACCTCCTTTGCAGAAATCAATATGGTGACAAATACTAAAAAATAAAGAGCAAAGTGGATCTTTCACGGCCACTTGGTGTGTACATCTGCTGTTCCAGTCTTTATAATTTTTAAGCGAACAGCTATGCCCAGGGTCCTCTCAGATCCGATTGCGTATTATCCGTTTCCAACCTAGTCATTGTCTATAACTATTTCATAAAAAAGGAAAAATTCACTCCGCCTACACCTTGTTGTCTGCCGTTCATCCGAATTTTTGACTAAATAGATGCTCTCAATAAGAGAGTTGAATTCGACATCGTTTTACATGGAATCAAAAATTTCGATCAACAGCGTCTACCCGTTGTATAAAATTGTGGAAAAGATGTGGACAGTTTTGGGCCAAAAATTTTTTCATGCCTTACTCAATTATATTCAGAACCTTTTCTTTCATGAATTCATGACCTTATATTCTTTTCCTAAATGTCAAGCTATAAGCTAGGTAGGAATCTCCATTTTTGAACTCTTTTCTTTGACTTTGTTAGCGGTTATATTGATCACCTCGCTAGCCTAAGCTGTATGAATATACAGTATTCTCCTCGGCAGGATGGATGCGCATACAGCTTGGCTAGCCGAGACCAATTATTTTAGTCCCCCTTTTATTCGCCCCTTTGTTCGCCCGTTTAAGCCACCCTTGCAACCGATATTTAATTCAAAAGAGCCTTCAGCGGTTCCTTCCATAAAAAGTTCCTGAATTAAGACCGGCCGGAAGGCAGATTTCTTCTTGGCCCGGAACTAACCTGAGATCTGAACTTCTTTGAGTACGTCGGCCCAGGCAAATGACTTGTCTCCGATAACATAAAAAAAAGGATTTAGGATACTTTCTTTGCTGTTGTAGTGAAGCGGCCTTAAGGCGGTATCCACTACACTGCCTCCTGCGGCCTCGACTACGGCTTGTGCCGCAGCTGTATCCCATTCAGAGGTCGGTGCAAGTCTGGGATAGAAATCCGCTTTACCTTCAGCAACCAGGCATAATTTCAGTGAACTACCCATATTGGTTGATTCAATGTGAGTAAACTTTTTCTGGAGTACGTCAAGACAGTGTTGCAAAGCTTCCCCTCCATGTCGCCTGCTTGCTACAACCGTCAGCGCTTCATTATTGCGCAAACGCCGCGGAAGATTTCGGGTAGTGATGTCGCGACGCAACCCAGCCCGCTCTACAAAAGCAATAGTTGTATCAAGCTGCTGTCCCGCATAGGTCACATCCTTTACCGGCACAAACACAACTCCGAGTACCGCAATGCCTTCCTCAATCAACGCAATATTGACGGTAAATTCTCCGTTCCGACTGATGAACTCTTTCGTGCCATCGAGCGGATCAACCAGAAAATAGCGCGGCCACTTCTTTCGCACGTTATATGGGATCTCATCAGACTCTTCGGACAAAATTGGTACACCAGGAGCCAGTTCGCTTAAACCTGAAACGATAATTTCATGAGCAGCGAGGTCAGCCTTTGTAAGTGGCGAACTGTCAGCCTTGGTCTCGACTCCAAAATCTTCTTTTCCATATACTTCGAGGATTGCAGCACCTGCTTTTTTCGCAATCCCGATGATACTTTCCAGCTGTTCCGTCATGACACATCCATCTGACAAAATGGCATTGAACAACAAGACATTCAATGGAACAACCACTCACGATCAAATTGTAATTCCAGTTAGCAGGTAAACTGCCGCAACGAATTTGCTACTATCAATAACCCTTCAAACCAGGTACCGATGGATGTCAAAAGTTCGGGTCGATAAATGGCTATGGGCAGCCAGATTCTTCAAGACGCGAGCTAAATCTCGGCAAGCCATCGACGGTGGTAAGGTTCACGTCAATGGACGACGCACCAAGCCGAGTAAGGAACTTGACCTGAACGACCAGCTAAAGATTCGTCAGGGATTCGATGAGAAGACCATTATCGTCAAGGCATTGTCAGATCAACGCAAAGGCGCACCTGAAGCTCAGCTTCTCTATGAGGAGACAGTTGAAAGCATCGCCAAAAGGCAGATGACGGCAGAGCAACGCCGCGCAGCAGGACAACACGTGGCCTCCAAAGGTCGGCCTAACAAACGCGACCGACGTCTGATACACGAATTCCGAAACAAGAACTAGTACTCCGTCCATCCGTTTGTATCGGGTCATTCCCCTCAAAACCGCTTCTTTGGCATAATTGTCTGATATTTATTGGCCCGAATGGTAGATAGCATTAACAACAAGCTAAAACATCTTGCCCGCTCTCCACAAATACTGAAATTTTACAGGGGCATTGAGAGAGAAGCATTACGAGTCGACTTGAATGGGGATCTGGCACAAACCCAGCACCCAGATTTTCTCGGATCCAAATTGTGTCATCCGATGATCACAACTGACTTCTCCGAGGCACAGCTGGAGTTGATAACTCCAGTATCCAACTCCATAGAAGATTCACTTTCGACGCTTCATCGTATCCATCGATTTGTTTACTCGGGATTACAGGAGGAATTGTTGTGGTCCGCCAGTATGCCGTGCGTGGTCCCAGACACTGACAAAATCCCACTGGCGCAATATGGATCATCAAACCTCGGGAGACTCAAAACAACTTATCGTAATGGACTCGGTCATCGCTACGGTCGCGTCATGCAGACTATTTGTGCCATTCACTACAACTTTTCATTTTCTAACGATTTCTGGCTGAAATTGGCCGATCTGGAAAATTCACAAGTTCCACTCAAAGACTTCAAGTCGGGTCGATACTTCGATCTGATGCGGAATTTTCGTCGGTATTCCTGGTTGCTTGTCTACTTGTTTGGTGCCTCTCCAGCGGTGTGTAATTCATTCATAACCGGTCAAAAGCATCACCTGCAAAAATTTGATGATGCCAGCGCATATCTTCCCGGTGCGACTTCCCTGCGTAATGGCAACCTGGGATACCAGAGTACTACCCAGTCAGGACTGCTTAATATCTGTTACAACGGCCTGGATAACTACGTGGATACCCTGAGGGAGGCGATTTGCACGCCGCACCCTGTCTACCATGGATTTGACACAGAGGGCGACACACATCCCCAGGTCAACGGGAACATACTGCAATCGGAAGCAGAGTTTTATACGACCATCAGGGCAAAACGCGTACCTCCCAAAGGAGAGAATTTCCTGACTTGCTTGTCCGGGCAAGGCGTCGAGTATCTTGAGGTGCGACTACTGGATATTAATCCATACCTACCCCTGGGTATCGATGCGGCTGAAATACGCTTTCTTGATACTTACCTTCTGTATTGCCTGCTCAAAGGCAGTCCTACCCATGATGACAGCATGTGCGCTGCAGTTAGCGAGAATGTCCTCAAAACCGTACACCAGGGTCGACGGGATGGCCTTCTTTTGCAGGACAATGGCAAGGACAAGTCATTACGACAATGGGGAAAGGAAATCCTGGCTGGCATGTTGCCGATTGCAGAAATACTGGATGGAGCATCATCAACCCGAAAACATTCCGAATGCCTTGCAGCACAAGACGCCAAAGTGGAAGATCCTGATAACACACCAAGTGCCCGCATACTTGGTGATATGCGGGAGCAGGCCATTCCGTTTTTCCAATTCGCCATGAACCAGGCAATTAGTCATCGGCAATCATTTTTGTCTGAACCTTTGAACCGACAGGAACAGGACGAGTTTAAAACAATGAGTGAACAATCAGTAAAAGACCAACTCGCCGTCGAAAACATGGATACCTTATCTTTTGATGAATACCTCGCTGAGTTGCAAAAAGAGTATGAACAACCTGGATGAATCACCTGGCACACTTCTTCCTTGCCGGAGATGACAGCAATCTCCTCATTGGTGGTTTTCTTGGCGACTTTGTCAAAGGCCGCTTGAAAGGCGAAAGAATCGCTGCGGTTGAAGACGGCATTAAATTACATCGGGTAATTGATGCATACACTGACAAGCACGCGATCACTCGATCAAGCCAGCGACGCTTTGAGAATAGATTTCGCCGTTTTTCAGGAATCATGACAGACATCATCTTTGATCATTTCCTCGCTGTGCACTGGCAAAAGTATCACCGGGACGACTTGCAAACCTTTTCGGACACTACCTTTGGAATTCTGTTAGCTAACAAGGAACATTTGCCAAACCTGGCAATCAAAGCCTGTGAAGGGATGCGCTGCTCGAACGCGCTGCTAAATTATCGTGACCCAAAATTCATTGACAGGTCTTTTAACTACCTATCGGGCCGGCTGCGCCGGGACAATCCACTCGCCGAAGGGTATGGACAATTTCTAGCCAACAGGGATGAACTTGATGCCGATTTCAGCGAATTTTTCCCTGAGGTAACTCGATTCGCCAAGAACTGGATCGGAAATCTGAACAGGCAGCCAGGCACGAACGTGGAGAGAAAATGACAATACCCAGTTCACGAATCATATTCGGACTACTCTTTTTCGGATGCAGCTTCCTAATGGCAGTCGCTTTGTTTATGGAACATCAAATGAACCTTGAACCCTGCCCGCTTTGTATCCTGCAAAGGATCATGGTGATTACGACGGGCATCATTGCCCTGATCGCGGCTATCCATCATCCTCGTGAACCGGGTATCAAGGTGTATGGTGGTCTCGTTGTTGTTTCCGCCGCTATTGGCGGTGGAATATCCTCACGCCAGCTATGGCTGCAAAGTTTGCCCGCGGACGAGGTACCAGCCTGTGGTGCAAGCCTTGATTATATGCTGGAAGTTTTCCCGCTGGCCGATGTCCTCAACATGGTGCTTGTCGGAGACGGCGCCTGCGCCGAGATAGCCTGGACTTTCTTAGGTCTTAGCATTCCAGGTTGGACCCTGGTGGGATTCGCGGGGCTTATCCTTATCGGAGTGTTCCAGATCATCAGGCCGCGTCGGCAGCCCTGAGCGATCCACAGCAGCTGCGGAGAGATTTCTCTAGTTGTTACTAATCGCGTCCATATCAGCTTTGCGCTGGTCCACAGTTTCCTGAAGGTTGTCAACTGTATCCAACATGGTGCCCGCCTCTTGAGGTGAAACTGTCATTACGCCAGGTATCGCCACCGGAGCCGTTTTCTTATCTACTCCCTCGGGAGGGTTAAACGCCGGAACGATGTTGATCTGGCCATCAAGTTCTATGACCTCTGCACCTTCCTCGTCAAGCGGCGAATTTGAAAACTGCCACACTCCGTTCTCGTCTTTCCACTTGTAAACCCTGGTTACTGCGGAGTTGCTGGAGTTTCAGCTTCCCTTGACAGGAGGTCAGATGGTGAGCTGGGCAGACCTTCTAACAACTTTTCTACCGTCATCAGTGGTTTGCCATCACATCCCTTAACAAAAAAGAGACCAGCACATGCAAGAATGACCACGAAAATCATCAACTTAATAAACATGAGACTCGCCCACCTTGTTCTGGCACTAAACCAGTTAACCCGCGCCTGAGGATGAAAGTCAAGCTGCTCCCTTTGCTACAATAGCTGTTTGTACGTCATTACCCATTCTAATGCTGTCATTTACAAACCTCGCCTTGAGACGCGGCGCACTACTGCTGTTCGAACAGGTTTCCTTCACCATCCACCGAGGACGAAAGGTTGGATTGATCGGAGCCAATGGCACCGGCAAAACAAGCCTGTTCCAGCTAATCACAGGTGAACTAGAAGCGGACCTTGGCAGCCTCGACTACCCCTCCCATCTGCGCATCGCGTATATGGCGCAAGAGGTTTCAGCTTCGAGCCAATCAGCAGTGGACTATGTTCTTGCCGGAGACACAGTACTTGCCAAAATAAATGCACAAATTGAAAGTGTAGAACTTGAAGAAAAGTACCACCAGCTAGCAGATTTACACGAACAGCTTGATTCCGCAGATGGTTACTCGGCCCGTGCCAGGGCTGAACAACTTTTGGTTGGATTGGGATTTGACCAGGGCGATTTTGACAAGCCAATGGCAATGTTTTCAGGCGGATTGCGTGTTCGATTAAATCTCGGGCGCACCTTAATGCAACCGTCCGAATTATTGTTACTGGATGAACCAACTAACCACCTGGATCTGGACGCCATCTTGTGGTTGGCAAACTGGATTAAACATTATCACGGTGCACTACTGCTGATTTCACATGACCGTGAATTTCTTGATGAATGTGTCGAGGATATCGCCTACCTGCACAATAAGAGGATCGAACTATTCAGGGGAAACTATTCCCAATTTGA
>JAPUGI010000119.1 GCA_027292925.1 Gammaproteobacteria bacterium | reverse complement strand
CAATCCCATTGATGGTAAGGGTCCCCTGAATGCGTCAGCTTCATCTCCGGTTGAGAAAGTTGCGCCTGGCGTCATTGCCCGGCAACACGTGGATCAACCAGTGCAAACGGGACTCAAGTGTATCGACTCGATGATCCCGGTTGGGCGTGGTCAGCGGGAGCTCATTATTGGTGATCGCCAAACGGGTAAAACGGCGATCGCAATTGACACAATTATTAACCAAAAAGCATCAGGCATTAAGTGTGTCTACGTTGCTATTGGCCAGAAGTTATCATCCATCGCCAATGTCGTAACCACCCTCGAAGAATACGGCGCCATGGAAAATACGATCGTTGTTGTCGCCGGCGCTTCAGACCCCGCGCCTATGCAATATATTTCAGCTTACTCGGGTTGTGCAATGGGTGAGTATTTCCGGGACTGTGGTGAAGATGCATTGATAATTTATGATGACCTGACGAAACAGGCATGGGCTTATCGACAGATCTCGTTGCTATTGCGTCGTCCCCCCGGTCGTGAGGCGTATCCGGGTGATTTATTTTACCTGCATTCCCGTCTTCTGGAACGGGCGGCCAGGGTAAATGCCGACTATGTAGAGAAGATGACGGGTGGTGAAGTTAAAGGGAGAACAGGGTCCCTGACTGCGCTGCCGATCATCGAAACTCAAGCTGGTGATGTTGCCGCTTTCGTACCCACCAACGTTATTTCCATTACCGACGGTCAGATCTTCCTTGAAACAGACAAATTCAATGCGGGGGAACGACCCGCGATGAATCCCGGTATATCGGTGTCCCGTGTCGGAGGGGATGCACAGGTCAAGTTTATGTCCAAGATCTCTGGGGGTATCAAACTGGCGTTGGCCCAATACAGGGAATTGGCGGCCTTCTCCCAGTTTGCATCTGACCTTGATGAAGCCACCAGAAGGCAGCTTGAGCATGGTGAGCGCATTAATGAGTTGATGAAACAGAAACAGTATGCACCCATGACAGTTGCAGAAATGGGGGTCGTCCTTTTTGCCGCCAACGAAGGACTTCTTCGAGATGTAGATGTTAGTAAAGTGTTGGATTTTGAATCTGCGCTTTTAAGCTATTTGAATTCTGAGCACAGTGACTTTATGAAGGAGGTCAATGAGCAAGGTGCTTTCACCGATGAAATAGTGGACACCATGAAAAAGGCTCTGGATACATTCAAGTCGACACAGACCTGGTAGACGGGCTCTTTATAAAAGCGGCTGAGGGCTCTTTATAAGAACGGCTGAGGGCTCTTGCTCTCTAGGGGTAAAAGGGAAAAGTAATGGCAAACGCCAAAGAACTTCGAAAACAAATCGGCAGTATTAAAAATACGCAGAAGATCACCAGTGCGATGGAGATGGTGGCTGCGAGCAAGATGCGAAAAGCTCAGGAAAGAATGGCCCGTGGCCGCCCTTATTCGGAGCAGATTCGTTCTGTCATCAGCCATGTTGCTAACGCCTCGCCGGAGTATCACCACGAGTTTATGGTGGAGCGGGAAGTCAATCGAATTGGCTACATCGTCGTCACCACGGATAAGGGGCTGTGCGGCGGTCTGAATATCAACCTGCTGAAAGCTACCGTCATGGATATTAAAAAGTGGGTTGACCAGGACATCGAAGTTGATCTTTGCCTGATTGGCCACAAGGGCGTCCAATTTTTTAGAAGTTATGGCGGCAACGTCGTAGCAGCGAGCAGCCATGTCAGTGAAACACCAGCGATAAGTGACCTGATTGGTAGTATTAAAGTGATGTTGGATGCGTTTGAAGAAGGCAATGTAGACAAGATCTTCCTGGCAAACAATGTATTCGTAAATACGATGACGCAAATGCCAACCATCAATCAGCTTGTTCCCCTGGACCCGGTCGATGAAGCCAGCTTGAAACATCGCTGGGACTATATTTATGAACCTGATGCAAGACAGTTGATTGAAGGGCTGATAACACGTTTCCTGGAATCACAGGTGTACCAGGCTGTGGTGGAAAATGTTGCCTGTGAGCAGGCGGCGAAGATGATTGCTATGAAAAGTGCGACAGATAACGCGGGTGATTTGATTGACGAGCTGGAGCTAATCATGAACAACGCGAGACAAGCTGCGATTACGCAGGAATTGTCAGAGATTGCAGGCGGGGCCGCGGCTGTTTAGCCAAAGCCACATCAGTCGGATTGAGTGAAGAGGACTAGGTAATGGGTAGTGGACGTATCGTACAAATAATTGGTGCGGTCATTGATGTGGAGTTTCCCCGGGAAGAAGTACCCAGGATTTACGACGCACTTACGGTCGATGACAAAGAACTAACCTTGGAAGTGCAACAGCAACTTGGCGACGGTGTAGTTCGAACAATAGCCATGGGCAGCTCAGAAGGCCTTAGCCGTGGTCTGGGAGTGAGCGACACGGGTGCACCGATCTCAGTACCGGTTGGGGAGGAAACACTCGGCAGAATCATGGATGTGTTGGGTAATCCGATTGATGAGAAAGGACCTATTGGTGAAAAAGAGCGCATGCCAATTCACCGTAAGGCTCCTTCATTTGAAGAACAAGCTGGTGGTCGTGATCTGCTTGAAACCGGCGTGAAGGTTATTGATTTAATTTGTCCTTTCGCAAAAGGCGGAAAGGTCGGATTGTTCGGTGGTGCAGGTGTGGGTAAAACGGTCACTATGCTCGAGCTGATCAACAATATTGCGAGCGAGCACAGTGGATTGTCAGTATTTGCCGGTGTTGGGGAGAGAACCCGGGAAGGTAATGACTTCTACCATGAAATGCAGGATGCCGGAGTTATTGACAAAATCGCCATGGTATTCGGACAGATGAATGAGCCTCCTGGGAATAGACTCCGGGTAGGTTTATCGGGTCTAACCATGGCCGAGAAGTTCCGGGATGATGGCAAGGATGTATTGTTGTTCATCGACAACATCTATCGCTATACCCTGGCAGGAACTGAAGTCTCCGCTTTACTCGGTCGTATGTCATCCGCTGTGGGATACCAACCGACTCTGGCTGAGGAGATGGGTGTACTTCAGGAGCGTATTACGACTACCAAGGACGGATCAATAACTTCGATCCAGGCTGTATTTGTACCTGCTGATGACCTGACTGACCCATCACCGGCAACCACGTTTGCGCACCTTGATTCTACTGTTACCTTGTCCCGGGATATTGCGTCCCTGGGTATCTATCCTGCAGTAGATCCTCTCGACTCCAGTTCACGTCAACTGGACCCACTGGTTGTGGGCGAAGAGCACTACGATGTAGCACTTGGGGTACAGGGCGTTCTGCAGAAGTACAAGGAATTGAAGGACATTATCGCCATCCTCGGAATGGACGAATTATCCGAAGAAGACAAATTAACGGTGTACCGGGCTCGTAAGGTGAGCCAATTCTTCTCACAACCCATGCATGTGGCGGAAGTTTTTACTGGCCAGCCAGGAGTCTATGTACCACTGACGGAGACCATTCGCAGCTTCAAGGGGATACTCGACGGTGAGTACGACGATCTTCCGGAAGTGGCGTTCAGCATGGTTGGTAATATTGAACAGGCTGTTGAAAAAGCGAAGACTCTTTAACCAGCCATGAGGGCTCATTGATTATGGCATCTACAGTACTCTGCAGCATTGTTAGCGCCGAGGAAGAGATTTTCTCGGGACAGGTCGAGATGGTTGTTGCGACTGGAACCATTGGTGAGCTTGGTATTTTACCGGGGCATACACCACTCCTCAGTGGTGTGAAGCCGGGTCCCGTTCGTTTGATACTCGAAGGCGGTGAGGAGGAAATCTTTTTTGCATCAGGTGGTTATATTGAGGTTCAGCCAACGTCGATTACGATTCTGGCAGATACCGCGTTACGTGCAGATGACCTGGATGAGGCGGCAGCACTGGAATCGCAGAAAAAGGCGGAACAGGAACTCATCGACCAGAAATCAGATGTCGACTTTGCGAGGGTCTCCTCGGACCTGCAGGAACAGGCAGCAATGTTGCGCACCATCCGGAAATTTCGTGAGAGGAAAGGATAAACTGAGACCTGGAACAGGCCAAGGCGGCGCTAGCCGCCTTTTTTAACTCTTCTTTACAAGAAAAGCCGCAGGCGCCTTGTAAGAACCGCGCGGGCGCTTTGCAGGAACAGCCCGTGGGCGCTTTATTTGGCTGCGCCTTTTGTGTAGGGGGTCGGTTGATATTAAAGGTAAACTCTGTACATGCCTGAAAAAAATATTGAAGCCTGTATTCTTGCCGCTGGCATGGGAACCAGAATGCGTTCAAACCGCCCCAAGGTCTTGCAAAGACTGGCCGGCCGTCCACTGTTGGCTCATCTGCTAGATACACTGGATGCGCTCGAACCTTCAAGAATCCATGTGGTAATAGGCGAGGGATCAGAACTCATTCAGGCCGCGTTCCCTGATGCCAAAAATGTGAACTGGGTAATGCAGACAGAGAGGCTGGGTACTGGCCACGCCGTGATGCAGGCAGCGACACATTTTTCTCCCGGGTCACACGTGATCATGTTACTTGGTGATGCGCCCTTGATCTCGGTTGATACCCTAACTACCATGGCGCAGATGGACTGTGATCTCGGCGTCTTGACTGTTGATATGAAAGATCCATGCAACTATGGAAGAATTGTAAGGGACGTGAATGGAAATGTGACTGCCATCGTGGAGGAACGCGATGCAACGGTAGAACAGAAGGCAATCCAGGAAATCAATACCGGTGGTATGGTTGCAAAAGCCTCGCTGCTAAGCCATTGGTTAACCAGCCTCGATTGCAAGAATGATCAGCGGGAATACCTGCTAACAGATATCGTCGCAATTGCAGCCAATGCTGGTTGTAAGGTGTCTGCCTATAAAACCTCGGAGGTGACGGAAGTGACTGGAATCAACACTTTTGAACAGCTGGCTTCACTGGAAAAAGAGCACCAGGGTCGTAATGCACTGAAACTGATGGAGCAAGGCGTTCACATTATTGATCCGTCCAGGTTTGACCTCAGGGGAGAAGTGAAAGTCGGCAAGGACATTGTGATAGACATCAATGTCATCCTCGAGGGAAAGGTTGTGTTGGAAGATGGTGTGACCATAGGCGCCAATTGCATCATCAAGGACAGCAAGATCGGACGGAATACGGTGATCAAATCAAACTCGGTGATTGATGAAACTATTGTGGAAGCAGATTGCAGTGTCGGCCCATTTGCCAGGCTTCGACCCGGGACTCACCTAAAAAAGGCAGTAGCCGTCGGAAATTTTGTTGAAGTGAAAAAGAGCACCCTGGGCGAGGGGAGCAAGGCAAGTCATTTAGCCTATCTCGGTGACAGTACGATAGGAACTTCAGTCAATATCGGTGCTGGAACGATCACCTGCAATTACGATGGCGTGAGCAAACATGAGACTCACATTGAGGATAATGTCTTTGTGGGTTCAAATGCATCACTGGTAGCACCTGTGACCATCGGTGAAGGTTCAACCATTGGCGCGGGTTCAACTATTACCAGAGACGTTGAAGGTAATGTGTTGGCTGTCAGTCGTGGCAGGCAAAAAATTATCAGCCATTGGCAAAGACCTGCAAAAAAAAGCCTGAAAAAAGATAGACCAGGAAAAAAGTGATCCGACGGTTTTTTCAAACTAACTCTTAATAGGCGAATTACATGTGTGGGATTGTGGCTGCAGTCACTCGCCGGGATGTAACGGGTATTCTGCTGGAAGGTCTGCAAAGACTGGAATATCGGGGGTATGATTCCGCCGGTCTTACCGTCTTCGGGGAGACCGATGGTTTGCAGCGAATACGCCGGCTTGGCAAGGTCAGTGAATTACGTAGCGCTTGCGAGGAACATAAGCCGGTAGGTTTTGTCGGCATTGCCCACACTCGCTGGGCGACTCACGGTAAACCTTCCGAGAATAACGCCCATCCACATATCTCAGGTGACCAGGTGAGCGTAGTCCATAACGGTATTGTTGAGAATCATGAGGAACTTCGGTCAGAGTTGCAGAGGCAGGGATACTCCTTTGTCTCAGAAACAGACACCGAAGTCATCGCGCACCTTCTGGCCCTGGAAATAGGAAAGTGTGGGGATTTTCGAGGCGGCGTAGACTGCGTACTGGACAAGCTTGAAGGCTCATATGCCATCGCCGTGCAGCATACGGGTTATCCAGATTTGCTGATGGCCGCAAGGGTGGGTAGCCCGTTGGTGGTAGGTCTCGGAATTGGCGAAAACTACGTTGCCTCAGATCCGCAAGCACTCCGTCCGGTAACAGATCGCTTTGTCTTTCTTGAGGAAGGAGAAGTGGTTGAATTATCGGCAAAAAAGGTCTGTATCTTCGGTCACAACAGTGCCTCCATCGAAAGCCGGACGGTCAAGCTGGACGAAAGACCGGAGGCAGGTGACAAGGGAAACTATCGCCACCATATGCTGAAGGAAATCTTTGATCAGCCTGATGCCCTCCGAGCCACACTTCAAGGGCGAATTACCGGGGAAGGGGTGTTGGATAGTGCGTTTGGGGCTGGTGCGGCCGAGATATTCAGTCAGGTAAAAGCCGTGCAGATCGTAGCCTGCGGAAGCAGCTTCTATACCGGATTGGTTGCCAGTTACTGGTTTGAACAAATTGCCCGTCTCCCCTGCAGAGTTGAGATTGCAAGTGAACTACGTTACAGAAAGGTAGCGGTCCTCGAAGATACATTGTTGGTAACGATCTCCCAATCAGGCGAAACGGCAGATACCCTGGCCGCGTTTCGACATTCGACTGACAGCCGATACCTTGCCAGCCTCTGCATTTGCAATGTACCGAATAGTTCACGGGTGCGGGAGTCAGATTTCAGCCTGATGATCGAGGCAGGCATAGAGATTTGTGTTGCCTCGACCAAGGCGTTTACCAACCAGCTGGCAGACCTGTTAATGCTGGTTATCGCATTGGGTAAACATAATAATTTATCCGGGGCTGAGCAGCAGGAACTTGTCCAGGCGTTATCTGCTGCACCGGATGTCGTGGAAAAGGTCTTGAAACTGGATGATGAAATCAAAAAGATTGCACAGAGGTTTGTCGAAAAAAACCATGCACTTTTTTTAGGCAGGGGTACTCACTACCCCATCGCCCTTGAAGGTGCACTTAAGTTAAAAGAGATCTCGTATATTCACGCCGAGGGCTACGCAGCAGGTGAATTGAAACATGGTCCGCTGGCGTTGGTGGACGACGACATGCCTGTCATCGCAGTTGCTCCTGGCGATGAATTGCTGGAAAAGCTTAAGTCAAATCTGCAGGAAGTCAGGGCGCGAGGTGGTGAGCTGTTTATTTTTGCGGATGAAAACAGCCGGTTTCCTGATGAAGCAGGGACGACGATTTTGCGTTTACCAAATTGTCACAGTGTCATTGCCCCACTCGTTTATGTGGTACCCATGCAGTTGTTGGCTTACCACGTTGCCGTCTTCAAGGGCACGGATGTAGACCAACCACGAAATCTCGCCAAGTCTGTGACCGTAGAGTAAGCCATTGAAACGACCCCTGTTCATTACGTTTTTCGATTCGTCAGATAGTAGACATTCCGTTCCATTGATGAAGTGTGTGAGCTGACAATGGCTGTTTCCAATATCCTGGAATCGCTTAATGAAGCGCAAAGAGATGCTGTTGCGGGTCCAATGGGGAGCGCGTTGGTTTTGGCTGGTGCAGGGAGCGGGAAAACCAGGGTTTTGACTCATCGAATCGCCTGGTTGATCCAAACCGAGGGTGTGTCACCTTATAGCATTCTTGCTGTTACTTTTACCAACAAAGCCGCTGCGGAAATGCGAGGACGTATTGAGTCGTTGCTGGCAATGCCGATTCGGGGAATGTGGGTTGGCACTTTTCACAGCATCGCGCACCGATTATTGCGCATGCACTGGCAGGAAGCGGGATTACAACAGAATTTCCAGATACTGGATGCAGATGATCAGTTGCGTCTCGTGAAAAGGGTGATGAACATCCTCAACCTGGATGAGAAAAAGTGGCCGGCCAGGCAGGCCGTTTGGTTCATCAATAGCCAGAAGGATGAGGGTCTGCGACCAAAAAATATTGAGGACAATAGCGATCTCTATATCAAGACGCACCTGCAGGTTTATCGGGCTTATGAAGAAGCCTGTGAACGAGGTGGCATGGTTGATTTTGCAGAGTTACTGCTTCGAGCCCATGAATTGTGGCTGAATAATTCATCCTTGCTGCAGCACTACAAGGACAGGTTTTCAACGTTGCTGGTGGATGAATTCCAGGATACCAATACCATTCAATACGCGTGGCTCCGGGTCCTCGCAGGTGATAGAGACAATATTACTGTTGTCGGAGATGATGACCAGTCCATTTATGGCTGGCGTGGCGCCAAAATTGAGAATATCCAGCGATTTACAAATGACTTTCCCAATAGTCGCACCATCAGGTTGGAACAGAACTACCGTTCCACTGGAAATATCCTCAAGGCTGCGAATGGTTTGATCACCCAGAATGTCGGAAGACTAGGCAAGCAACTCTGGACTGATGGAAATGACGGGGATCTGATTAAACTGTACGCTGGGTACAACGAGATTGATGAGGCGCGGTACATAATCGAATGCGTCAAACAATGGTCCCGGGATGGCAATCGATTCTGTGACTCAGCCGTTCTCTATCGATCCAATGCGCAATCGAGAGTTCTGGAAGAAGCATTGTTACGTTCGCGATTACCCTATCGAATCTACGGCGGGCATCGATTTTTTGAAAGAGCAGAGATTCGAAATGCCCTGGCCTATATGCGCCTTCTTGAGGGGCGGGATGCCGATGCCGCTTTTGAGAGGATAGTTAACACCCCAACCCGGGGTATTGGCGACCGGACAGTGGAAGAGATCCGCAAACTGGCACGTTCGAAGAATGTCTCCATGTGGCGAGCTGCAAGTGATATGGCACGGGCGGGTCTACCCGGGAGGACCAGAAATGCAGTTGCTAATTTCCTCAAACTCATCAATTTACTAGAAGAGGAGACCCGGGAAGCCGACTTACCTGACCTGGTAGAAATTGTTGTGGAACAATCCGGGTTGAAAGCATATTACGAGAAGGAGAGAGGAGAACGGGGACAGGCGAGGCTGGAGAATCTGGCTGAATTAGTAACGGCCGCAAGAACCTTTGATCCGGATGATGAATTCGTTTTTGATGATGATGCTTTTGGCGAACAATCTGCCGAACAGGTCGGAGGCTCTGAACCTGTGGAACTATCGCTTCTGGAGCAATTCCTCAATCATGCAGCATTGGAAGCCGGTGAAGGACAGGGTGATCCAAACCAGGATTGTGTTCAGTTGATGACGATGCATAGCGCCAAGGGACTGGAATTTCCGCTGGTTTTCCTTGCAGGAATGGAAGAGGGATTGTTCCCCCATCGTATGTCTCTTGAAGAACCTGGGCGCCTGGAAGAAGAACGGCGACTTTGCTATGTGGGCGTCACAAGGGCAATGAAGCAATTGTACCTGACCTATGCTGAGACCCGGCGGATGCATGGCAGTGATACCTATAATCGTCCTTCAAGGTTTGTTAGCGAGATTCCCGTAGAATTGATACAGGAAGTCAGGTCACAAAGTTTAACGGTGAGACCTGCCAGCAGGTCAATTCGCGTATCCTCCATCGGAAAAGATGTAGAAGTAGAAGGAACGGGCCTCCGGCTTGGTCAGAACGTGATTCACGCAAAATTCGGGGAGGGCGTGGTGGTGAACTATGAAGGCGAAGGTAAGCAAGCCAGGGTTCAGGTGAACTTCGTTAATGAAGGCAGCAAGTGGTTAATGATCGCCTATGCAAAGTTGGAGTCAGTTAGCTAAGAGGAATGAATAGTGAAAATAAAGTATCTGCTGATTATTAGCATGATGGTCTTGAGTGGTTGTGGTGGAACCGATAGCGGTGTTCCCGGGGCTAGCACTCCAGAGATCATACCTGCGCAGACTTATTCCTGGCGAATGGTGACGACCTGGCCCAAGAACCTGCCGGGAATGGGAGTTGCTCCAGAGACCATCGCAAATATGGTTCGTAAGATGAGCAATGGCAGGCTGGATATTAAGGTCTATGGTGCCGGTGAAATAGTTCCCGCACTCGAGGTTTTTGAGGCGGTATCCCGGGGCGCGGTGCAGATGGGACATGGCGCGGCGTATTATTGGAAAGGCAAAATACCCATAGCCCAGTTCTTTACAGCCGTGCCTTTTGGGCTGACCGCCCAGGAAATGAATGGATGGCTGTTTCATGGTGGCGGTATGGAACTGTGGCGGGAACTTTATGCCCGATACAACCTCGTGCCTATTGCCGCAGGTAATACAGGTGTGCAGATGGCGGGTTGGTTCAACAAGGAGATCAAATCCCTTGAAGATATCAAGGGCATGAAAATGCGCATACCCGGCCTGGGTGGCGAAGTTTTTGAGAAAGCTGGCGGTACCGCCGTCAACCTGCCGGGTGGTGAGATATTCACTAGTTTGCAAACAGGAGTCATAGATGCAACAGAGTGGGTCGGTCCATACAATGACCTCGCGTTCGGTCTGCACCAGGTAGCCAAATATTACTACTACCCTGGCTGGCAGGAACCAGGACCAACGCTGGAGGCCATTGTAAACAAAGAAGCATACGATTCATTGCCGGAAGACCTGCGGGAAATATTGAGAGCTGCGGTGCTCACCGTCAACAATGATTTATTGGCGGAATATACAGCCCGCAACAATGCGGCATTGCGTGAATTGGTAAATGTACATGGGGTTGAGTTAAGGAAATTGCCAGACGATGTTATTAAGGAGCTCGGAAAGATTTCAATGAGAGTGACCGCCTCGATCGTAGATGAGGATCCCTTGAGCCAGAAGATATTTAAATCATATACACAGTATCGAAGAAACGTCATTGCATACGAGAGAGTCTCAGAGCGAGCATACAGCGATGCCAGGGCGCTCGTCGAAGATGGCAATCAGTGGTAAAGCAGTGATGGCAACCAGGTGGCCAGTGCCGGTTGCCACGCAATGAAGAGCAACACAAATAGCTGAATAACGATAAAGGGAATGACGCCGCGATAAATTGCAGTTGTAGATACTTCAGGTGGTGCCACGCCGCGCAGGTAAAACAAGGCAAATCCAAAAGGCGGGGTCAGGAAAGAGGTTTGTAGGTTAATAGCGATCATGACCCCAAGCCAAACCGGGTCAAGACCCATGGCCATAAGCGCCGGGCCAACGATCGGAACCACGACAAAGGTAATTTCAATAAAATCGAGAATAAATCCCAACAAGAAAATGACCAGCATAACGATGATGGTAGCGCCCACCACGCCACCCGGCATGTCGTGGAAAAGTTGGCGTACCAGTTCATCGCCTCCATAACCCCTGAAAACCAAAGAGAATAGTGACGCACCGATTAGGATAAAAAACACCATGGAAGTGGTCTGTGTGGTTGACCGGGTTACGGCCTTCAATTGTTCCATCGCCAGGGTTTTCCTGGCTAGAGCCAGCAGAAACGCGCCCATGGCACCAACTCCTGCGGCTTCAGTAGGCGTCGCTATCCCCACGAGGATAGAACCCAACACTGACACGATCAGGATAAGTGGTGGCAGTAGGCTGCTGAGAATGTCTCGGGTGTTCTTTGACCGAACTTCGGCTGGCGGCGCCTTTTCTGGCTTCATCAGCGCCGTAATCCAGATATACAAAGCGTAAATTACGACTAAAATCAGTCCGGGAATGATGGCCCCGGCAAAAAGATCTCCCACTGATATGGTACGCGGACTATAAATTCCCTGGCTCAGCTGTGCCTGTTGGTAGGCATTGGATAGCACATCACCTAATAGCACAAGCGCAATCGAAGGTGGAATGATCTGCCCCAGCGTTCCAGTCGCGCATATTGCGCCAGCGGCGAGGGCTGGATCGTATTTGGCTTTAAGCATACTGGGTAGTGACATCAACCCCATGGTCACAACCGTTGCACCGACAATACCGGTGCTGGCTGCCATCAACATACCGACAAAAGTAACTGCCAGACCGAGACCACCTGGTATCGGACCGAACAGAGAGCTCATGGAATCGAGTAAGTCCTCGGCAATCCTGGATTTCTCAAGGATGACACCCATTAACACGAATAACGGTACGGCAATCAGGGTTTGGTTGGTAACGATACCGAACATCCGGCTTGGCATCGCGATAAGAAAATCGGCGTCAAAAGTGCCAGTCGCCACCCCGATTGCAGCAGAGATAAGCGCAGTTCCCGCAAGGGTCAGGGCGACCGGATAACCGAGCAGCAACAGCGCGAACACCGCAGCGAACATGATGAGGGGTATGAATTGAACCACTCAGGCTGGACCGTCAGGACTGGCTGGTTTTTGTCTAGCTAGTTCTTGTCTAGATTCAAGCGTCGAGGGGGCTAGTTCAGTCATAGATGATCGGATTTGTCAGCTTCTGGATCTGGACTAGCTAGTATCGTGATCGCGCGACCGAATTCCGCTAACCCTTGTAGTAGCAATAGAAATGCCATTATTGGTATCAGCGTTTTCAAGGCAAATACACCAGGTAATCCACCTGGTTGCGCTGACCCTTCTGTTAGTGCCCAGGAGAAATAGACATAGTCGAGACTACCGATGAGAATAAATAGTCCAAGAGGAAAGAGAAATACGAGTGTGCCCAGGCAGTCGATGATAGCCCGGGTTTTAGCAGAAAATCTGGCGTAGAGGATATCAACCCGAACATGCCCCTGATGCTTCAAGGTGTAGCCAATGCCTAACATAAACACTATGCCGTGCATGTACATTACTGATTCTTGCAGGGCTATTGATCCGAGGTTAAAAACATACCTGGCGACTACAACAATGCAGGTAACCAGCATCATCACCAGGGTTAACCAGGCGATGGATGTTCCGACCAACTCATTGACGGCATCGAGAAATCGAACGAAACGCATCATAGGGACAAGGGAAACGACATGGTGAAAATTCAGCGCGAAATACTAACATAACGCCATCTGCTGGAAAAAATCTTTGCAACACTTCCGCGACCCTTATCGCTCTTGCCATGCTGTTAGATAATGCATAGTTGCGAAATTGGGTCAGAAAAAAAATCAGCCAAAAACCCACTGCAGCATATAGAAAAACAGGATCGAAAGGCATGCACCAGCTGGTAAGGTCACCAACCAGCACAGGATAATGGTCCCCACTACTCGCAGGTTGAGTGCCGAGATTCCACGAGCCAGTCCCACACCCAGCACACCCCCAACTAATACGTGGGTCGTAGAAATTGGCAGGCTGTTCGCTGACGCGATGACAACCGTGGACGCGGAAGCCAAGGTCGCAGCGAAACCGCTACTGGGTGTAAGTTCCGTGATCTGCGTGCCAATTGTCCTGATGACGCGATAGCCATAAAGGACCAGCCCTGCAACAATCCCGAATCCGCCGACCAATAGAATCCACACGGGCATTGCTGATTCCTGAAGCACTTCGCCGCCGCTTGATATGATACCGTTCACTGCTGCAATGGGACCAATGGCGTTGGCAACATCGTTTGAGCCATGGGCAAATGCCATAGCACAGGCCATGAATATCATCATCACACCAAATACACGCTCAACATTGGCAAGCTTAAGATATGGTTGGTCGACCACCTTGAGCCGCGCTAGCGCGATCACACCCATTACCGAGATCAAGACGGCAATACCAGACGCATACACCAGGCTCTCCTGGAACGTCAGGTTCAGCCCGATATGTTTCAGTCCTTTGAGCAACGTGACCATCGCCACCACAAACCCAGCCATGAAGATATAGATTGGGGCATAACGTTTGGCAGCGAGAAATGGATCATCCGAATTGAAGATGAGTCTGCGTACGCTCATAAAGAGGCCGAACGAAATGACGCCGGACATCACGGGTGAAATTACCCAACTCGATACAATCTCACCCACCTTGAACCACTGAACCGATTCGAACGATATACCAACAACGGCAAATCCCACCAGGGCACCTACGATACTGTGGGTGGTGGACACAGGCCAGCCATAGGTAGTGGCGAAGAGCAGCCATACCCCGGCGGCGAGCAATGAAGACATCATACCGTATACAAGGAGTTCAGGCGTATCCTGGACTATCGCAGGATCAATAATGCCTTTCCTGATTGTCGAGGTGACCTCACCACCGGCAAGGTAAGCACCTGCGAATTCAAACACAACGGCAATGACAATAGCCTGCTTGAAGGTAATCGCCTTGGATCCAACCGATGTACCCATCGCATTGGCAACGTCATTAGCACCAACTCCAAAAGCCATGAAGAAGCCGAAGGCAACGGTCATGGCAAGCAATATGAAACCGTGGTTGGCGATTACGTCCATTGATCGTCCTTAATTCCTTTATTCTGTTCTTATTAGCGTGCGATCAAATACAACATACGATTGCCTACTGCCTGGGACTGGTCCGCAATATCACCGATCCACTCGATGATCTTGTAGAGAAACACAACATTGATCGGATTCAAAGATGCTTCAATGGCAAACAACTGCAAGCGCAAGTCAATGCCTAACAGGTCAGTCTCGTGCTCGACGTTATCCAGATCCACAACTAACTTTTCCACGATTTCCACTTCTCGACGACTGAACCCGGTTACCACGAGTTCATCGAGTTCAGCCAGGACCTGACAGGCAAGCTCGGCTGCTTCCACCGATCGAACCAGGTTGGCCCGTAATGCTGACGAGATGGCTTCCGGAATCTCTGTTTGACGACCAAGAATCAGGCCAGTGATGTCCTTTGCCAGGTTGGCGATAGTGTCTTGCATGCGTAACAGCTCAAGCAGGTCAGTCCTGGAAACCGGTAGAAACAGGCTTGTAGGAAGATGAACCCGGATCTGTTTCTTCAGGTCATCCGCCTTGTCCTCCAGATCAAAGATCCTCTGCGATATGGCCTTGGCTTGTTCCCAATCTTTTAGGATGACCGCATCAATGTAAGGCAGCAACTCTGCGCTACACTCATAGGCAATTTTGATGTGTTCCTGGATAGGAGCAATCGGTGAACGCCCAAACAAATCTGGAAAAAGGTATCTGGATTTAAACATGTCTTCCCCTTATCCAATATTTTACACCACTAGGACGATACAAATGAACCGCGCCAGATTCGCGGATGAATTCAAGTAAGAGAGTAATGTCCGAAAAGGCCGAGAAAGATACTTAATCCCACCCAGTGGTTGTTGAGAAAAGCGCTAAGACATGCATCCCGGTGACGCTCCTTGATCAGAAATTGCTGGTAGATGATGAGACCCGAAGCAATAGAAAGTCCGAGGTAAAACGGCCAGTTCAGCGTCTCGGTTCTGCCCACAAGGAGAAGCGTACCGAGAAACGTAAGCTGCAATATCCCAATTGCCAGTTTGTCCATCTCGGCAAATAAAATAGCGGACGACTTGAGGCCGAGACGGATATCATCATCCCGATCTACCATCGCGTACTCTGTATCATAGGCAACAGTCCATACCAGGTTTGCAATGATCAGGAGCCAGGCAACCGGGGGTATGGATAGCTGAGTTGCCGTAAAAGCCATGGGTATGCCACAGGAGAAGGCAACACCCAAAATGACTTGTGGAAGGTAGGTATAGCGTTTCATCAATGGGTAGATTGCGGCGATGACTGCACCGAAAACAGCAATACCTAACGTAAAGATATTGGTACTAAGCACCAGCAACAGCGCACAAAAAACGATGGCTCCCAGAAACATGATTGCTTCCGGGACGGTTAATTGCCCACTCACCAACGGTCGGTCTCTGGTCCGTTTGACCTGCCCATCGAAATTTCTGTCCACAATATCATTGATGATACAACCAGCAGAACGAGTAAGAACTGTACCCAACGAGAAAACCAGGAACAGATGCCAACCGGCAAATCCTTCTGCAGCGATCCACAGTGCCCAGAGTGTTGGCCACAACAACAGATAGATTCCGATGGGTCGGTTAAGACGCGCGAGTGCAATCAAGTGAGGGATTTTGGGAAACCGGGAGATCAGAGAAGTTGTAAGTTGACTGAAGCTAAGTCTGGCAGAGTGCATTTCTATCGCGCTAGAAGTAAATCAGTTAGTATACGTCGCTCGCTCGAGCCTTCAACTCCGGGCACTAGCGGATGTCAAATGAGGATCTTAATGAAGAAGTGGCAATGCATTGTATGCGGCTTTATCTATGATGAAGCTGAAGGGCTCGAAGAAGAAGGAATTGCACCCGGCACCCGCTGGGAAGACATACCTGACGATTGGGTCTGCCCCGACTGTGGAGTAAGCAAAGAAGATTTTGAGATGATGGAACTAGACTAACCCTGTTTATCCCTGAGTAGTTAGATTATGGATCGAGGCAAGTTAACTAGAAATATTCTCCTTGGCATGACATTTGGATTTGTTCTCGGGTCAGTGGTTCACATGATAGCTCCTGCGGATGATGGGATGACGATGGTCTATTTCATCAACGGATTATTCGATATCGGCGGCAAGATGTTTATCGCCAGTTTGAAATTACTGGTAGTACCCCTGGTTTTTGTATCATTGGTTTGTGGTGCGAGCAACTTGTCTGACGGTTCCAGCATGGGGCGCATTGGTATAAAAACCCTGGGCCTCTATTTGATCACAACCGCGATCGCCGTTTCCCTGGCGTTAATTGTGGCGACTACGATTAATCCTGGAGAGGGAATAAACCTGGCCGCACAGAGCGAGTTTGTGGCCAAGGATAGTCCCTCGATCAAACAGGTATTGATAAACATAGTTCCCACCAATCCCATAAAAGCTATGGCCGAAGGGAACATGCTGCAGGTGATTGTGTTTGCCATACTTGTCGGCGTCGCTATTAACAAGTGTGGGGAACCAGGTCAGCGGGTCCGAGCTACTCTTAATGACTGGAATGCGGTCATCATGCGTTTGATTATGATGCTGATGATGGTGGCGCCTATCGGAGTTTTCTGTCTGATGGTGACATTGTTTGCCAATATGGGTTTTAGTGCGATTGCAGATCTGCTTAAGTATTTCCTCACCGTGGTTCTGGTCCTCTTGTTGCATTTCTCCGGGACATTCAGCTTGTTAATCAGGTTCGTTGCCAACCTTAACCCTATAATTTTTTACAAAAAATTTGCTCCGGTAATGGCCTATGCGTTCAGCATGGCATCGAGTAATGCAACCTTGCCTATTACGCTTCAAAATGTTGAGAAACGTATTGGCGTCAAGAATGAGGTGGCATCCTTCACCGTGCCACTGGGTGCAACTATTAATATGGATGGTACTGCCATCATGCAGGGTGTCGCGACTGTGTTTATTTCCCAGGCATATAACATTGACATTTCCATGACCGGTTACCTCATGGTTGTGCTGACAGCGACACTGGCGTCGATCGGGGCTGCGGGCGTTCCGGGTGTTGGGCTGATTACCCTCGCCATGGTGCTGACCCAGGTCGGGCTGCCGGTAGAAGGTATTGCCTTGATTATCGGTGTCGACAGATTGCTGGATATGCTTAGAACTGCAGTTAATGTCACTGGTGACGCGGCGGTATCCACCGTGGTTGCACGGAGCGAAAATCAGTTTGATGAAGCTGTTTTCAATGCGGAGGTTGACTGACCTTTCAGGCTAGGCATGGCTAAATTCTTCCGGGGAAGTTACCCAGCGTTCTGTAATTGCCCTGGCTGTTATGCGGTCGTCAATCAACAATTTTTGCGCTATGCGGGTGATATCGTTGAGCATATGACGGTCGCGAACAAGATCGGCTATTTTAAATTGCAAACTACCGGATTGCCTGCTTCCGAACAGCTCTCCGGGTCCCCTGATTTTCAAGTCCTGCTCCGCAATGAGGAAGCCATCATTGCTTTCGCGCAGCACATTCAACCGCTGCTTGCTGGTTTCACCGAGTGGTGGGTGATAGAGCAACAGACAATGGCTTTGTGCCTTTCCGCGACCGATGCGACCTCGTAATTGATGGAGTTGTGCGAGACCGAGCCGCTCCGAATTTTCGATTACCATCAAGCTGGCATTGGGAACATCAACACCAACTTCTATCACCGTAGTGGCCACCAGAAGATCAATTTCACCTGCCTTGAATTGATTCATCGTCCCAACTTTATCGGCAGCGGACAGTCGTCCATGGATTAAGCCGACATTTAGTCCCTGCAGTTCCGTTGACAAATCAGCAGCGGTAGCTTCGGCTGCCTGGCATTGAACCAGCTCGGATTCTTCCACCAGGGTGCATACCCAGTACGCCTGGGCTCCAGAACTGCAAGCTGACTTGACTCGTGCTACCACCTCCTCGCGACGAGTGTCGGGAAGAACGTTGGTAGTAACTGGCGACCTTCCCGGGGGTAATTCATCGATGACGGAACAATCCATGTCAGCATACATGCTCATGGTAAGGGTTCTGGGAATTGGGGTTGCCGTCATGATCAACTGATGCGGCATAAACGAGCCCTTGTTTCCTTTTTCCCTGAGTGCCAGTCTCTGGTGTACACC
>JAPUGI010000118.1 GCA_027292925.1 Gammaproteobacteria bacterium | reverse complement strand
TCAATGTCATCCAGAATTTGGTAGATCCAGGGTAATCCCTCACGACAGGGGGTACAGAAACCGCAAGATTCACGTGCAAAGAACAACTCCAGGTTGCGTACCATTGCGACCGGGCAGGTTTTGTCATCAAGAACAATTATGGTGCCCGTACCCATACGGCTACCGGCATTCATAATGACATCGTAATCCATGGGCAGGTCGAGGTGCTCTGGCAACAGGAAATCCGTAGAAGCTCCACCGGGTAAAAAACCTTTCAATTCGTACCCATCTTGCATACCACCGGCATGTTCTTCGAGAATTTCCCTGATACTGGTTCCCATCGGCAGTTCCCAACACCCGGGGGTTTTCACGCGCCCGCTGACTCCGAACAGTTTGGTGCCAGAATCTTCACCAAGGCCGAGTGACTTAAACCATTCTGCACCGTTCGCCACAATGTGGGTGATATCGCACAGTGTTTCAACATTGTTGACGATGGTAGGCCGGCCCCAGAGGCCACTGACTTGTGGGAACGGAGGTTTTGCCCGGGGAATTGCTCTTTTGCCTTCCAGGGAATTCAGCAGCGCCGTTTCTTCTCCACAAATATAACGACCGGCACTTGAATGCACATAGAGTTCAAAGTTGTATCCGGTACCGAGGATATTTTTGCCCAGATAACCTTTATGTTTCGCATCGCTGATGGCATCACGCAAACGTTGCGTCGCAACATGATATTCCCCGCGAATAAAGATGTAGCCAATATCAGCATCAATCGTATAGGCAGAAAGGATCATTCCCTCAATGAGTTGATGAGGGTCTTTCTCCATGATCAAGCGATCCTTGAAAGCCCCTGGTTCCATTTCATCTGCATTGCAGATGAGATACTTATGCCCCTCAGTTTTGCCCATTGGAACAAAACTCCACTTCATGCCGGTGGGGAATCCCGCACCGCCACGACCCCTCAAGTTGGAATCTTTCACGATCTCAAGCACATCAGCAGGAGATAGATTACCGATGGTGTCGCGAACTGCCTCATAACCGCTATTCGCTTCATAGGCGCTTATGTCAGTCGGTGGCTTGTCCGCTGCAATGTTTTTGGTAAGAGGTTTTTCCATCACGTTACATGATCCCCAACATCGAACAGTCTGCCTACACTTTCCGGCGTCAGGTCGTGATGTAATTCTTCGCCGATCATCATGGCCGGGGCATGATCACAGTCACCGAGACAGGTCACCGGTAGCAAGGTGTATTTGCCATCGGTTGTAGTTTCGCCATATTCAACTTCGAGTTTCTGTTTGATACGGTCGCAGACCTTGTCTCCGTCCATCAGCCAACAGGAAACGCTGTCGCAAAACAGGATGACGTTTTCCCCGACCGGATAACGGAAAATCAGGTTATAAAAAGTTGCGATGCCGTCCAGTTCTTCGGTGCTCATCTGTAATACTTTTGCGATAGCGGAAAGACTTTCATCGGAGATCCAGCCACGATAAGCCTGTACTATTTTTAAAGCGTCAATAGCTGCAGCCTGCCTGTTGGGCAGGTGACTAACCTCCGCTTCAATGTCTGCTATCTCCTGCTCAGACAGGGCTGATATCAAGTTTTCCTGAACCAGGCTCATTTCATTCCTCCACTACCTGTCCACATCCGCCATAACAAAGTCGATGCCAGCAAGGATTGCGATTAGATCTGCAATAAGAAGACCCCGACTGATCAATGGGATTTGTTGTAAATGGGGAAATGAGGGAGTCCTTATTCGTGTCCTGTAGGACATGGTTCCACCGTCACTTGTAAGGTAGTACATGTTGTTTCCTTTAGTCGCTTCAATCGTGACACTACATTCCCCGGGGGGAATAACGGGGCCCCAACTCACATTCAGGAAATGATGGATCAGGGTTTCGATGTCGTGCATTGTTCTTTCTTTGGGTGGTGGCGTGGTTAAGCGGTGCTCCGATTTGTAGGAACCTTCTGGCATGTTATCCAGGCACTGTCTGATAATTCTCAAGCTTTGGCGAATTTCCTCAACACGAACCTGTGCTCTGTCGTATACGTCGCCGTTGTGGAACACGGGTACTTCGAAATCGAACTGATCATAACCCCCATAAGGTCGGTCTCGCCGCCAATCAAAATCCACACCAGTAGCACGGAGTCCAGGGCCAGTGATTCCCCAATCCAGTGCTTCGGCTTTGGTGAACACACCAATATCGACACAACGATTCTTAACGATACTATTTTGCATAGACATCTTGTCATAGTGATCCATGCGTTTTGGCATCCACTCTAGGAAGTCACTAACCAGTTTCTCCCAACCCTCCGGTAGGTCGTCTGCCACGCCGCCGATCCGGAACCAGGACGGGTGCATACGGGCACCGGTAATGGCCTCGATGATGCCAAACAATCTTTCCCTATCCGCGAACATGTAAAAAACCGGGGACATTTGACCAACGTCTTGGACAAAGGTACCGTAGAAAACCAGGTGGCTGGAAATTCTGAACAGCTCCGACAGCATGATGCGAATGACTTTGGCTCGATCCGGAACAATGATTCCTGCCATTTTTTCAATGCACATGACATACGGCATGTTGTTCATTACACCGGCAAGATAGTCGATGCGGTCTGTATAAGGAATATAAGTATGCCAGGTCTGCCGTTCTCCCATCTTTTCGGCGCCGCGGTGGTGAAAACCAATTTCAGGTACGGCATCAACAATCACTTCTCCATCCAACTGTAAGATGATGCGAAAAGCGCCATGCACAGAGGGGTGATTCGGGCCAAGATTCAGGAACATGAACTCCGTATGCTCATTCTTGCGTTCCATGCCCCAGTCTTCTGGTTTAAATCGCATTGCCTCCTGTTCCCGGTCCTGGCGATCTTCCGTCAAGCGAAAGGGTTCCATTTCCGTCGCTCGTGCTGGGTGGTCTTTCCTCAGCGCATGACCCTGCCAGGTGGGTGGCAACAAGATCCGAGACAGGTTTGGATGTCCTGTAAATACAATGCCATACATGTCCCAGGCTTCTCTTTCATACCAGTTAGCGTTAGGCCAGACGCAGATGATGCTGGGTAGCTCACAACTACTCTCCAGGAGGGCAACTTTTAGACGGATGTCCCGGTAATGCGCGAAAGAAACCAGGTGATACACAACCGTGAAGTCAGCCTCGGGTAGATTTTCCTTGTGGACTCTTGTTCTTTCATCAACACCACATAAGTCGAATAACATCTCGAAGGCGCATTCCTGCTTCAGGTAGGTGAGAACGGATATGAGTTTGTCACGGGGGACCCATAGGGTAGGAAATTCATCGAAAGTCTGCTGTTCAATAAATGCTATGTCTGGAAACTGGTTGACAAGTTTCCCTGCAAGATCATTATCGGCAGCATCGATTACCGCAGCCACGTTGTTCCTCTCTTCTATACTTTTTTCGGCTCTCTTAAAAAGCTCGCCTTCATACGTTCTTCGTTTTTCAGGTCTCGCTGGCTTGTTTCTTCAGATTTAATTACCTGTTGGTCGCTAACGACCCAGCTAAGTGGTCTTCTTTCATTGCCTACTGCATCCTGAAGCATCATCAGGCCTTGCAGGAATGCGTCGGGGCGAGGGGGACATCCTGGAACATAGACATCAACCGGCAAGAACTTGTCCACTCCCTGTACGACACTGTAAATGTCATACATGCCGCCGGAATTAGCGCAAGACCCCATAGATATCACCCATTTTGGCTCCAGCAGTTGCTCATACAGTCGCTGCACGACAGGGGCCATTTTTAAGAAACAGGTTCCTGATATGACAATAAGGTCTGCTTGTCTTGGCGTTGCCCGGATAATTTCCGAGCCGAATCTGGCGATATCGAAGCGCGGCGTAAATGCTGTTACCATTTCCACATAACAACAGGACAAGCCAAAATTAAAAGGCCAGATGGAGTGGTGCCGGCCCCATGCCAGTAAGTCTTCCAGTTTCGTCATGGCAATATTTTTGCGAATCTGCGCTTCAAATGACTCGTCCACCTGTGGCAGTGGTTGTGAGTCATCTATCTTGTCAAGGCTCCATTCCATTTGATTATTCCTTGTTACGAGCCGCTGAGATCCTTAGTAAGAGCTGCTGGGGGCTCTCGAATCAGGCCCGTTCTCGTCTTCACGCCCCAATCCAGTGCCCCCGACTTCCATTCGTAAATGAGCGCAATGACCAGGATTAGGACGAATACCGAGACCGCGAGATAGCCGAACAGGCCAAGCTCATAAAAAGCAATAGCCCAGGCGAAAATAAAAACGGTTTCAAGATCAAAAATCACAAAGAACATCGCAACGATGTAGAATTCGACAGAAACAGGGATCTGTGAGGATCCGATGCTAACAATGCCGGACTCGAAAGGCTCGCCTGTTGCACGTTTCATCTTTGAGCGCTCTCCTACTAGAGAACCCAATCCAAGCATGAACAGAACGAGTGCAATAACAGAGAAAAAGTAAACTACCAGGGGCCACAGAGGAGATTCTGTCAACTGCATTTCTCCGCTACTGACATCCAACGAACAGATTGTTGCAGGGAAGAGAGTGTTGTTGTCACCAAATTTGCCATCTGAACACCTT
The DNA here is from genome assembly GCA_027292925.1 of Gammaproteobacteria bacterium. GTDB lineage: Bacteria > Pseudomonadota > Gammaproteobacteria > Pseudomonadales > Azotimanducaceae. The sequence goes on along the minus strand of JAPUGI010000118.1, from coordinate 4,615 downwards.
GCGGAATTGCCGGGTTTACACTCGTTCTACAGCCACTTCTGCATCTACTTCTACGTTTTTTGCTACAGGAAAAGTCAGGGCTGTGCTGCCGCAATCAGCTGCCGCAGCTCGATGTGAAATGTACACAAGTTCGTTGACACACGCAACTGATCACAAAGGGTTACACGGTAAAATTGTGGATGAACTCTTCGTCTATTTTCAGGTTAATATTCTTGCGTTCATTCTCGGTTGTACCGTCAGAATTCACTGATAGCACGTATGGACCACCAACCTTTACAGAATCGAATTGGTACTTGCCGGTGGCGTCACTCGTCTTCGCAAATGCGGAAGTCGTTGGTTCATGGATGAGTTTTACGGATATGCCAGCGATAGGTTCACCTTGCGGATTTCTGATAGATCCACTAATTGATGCAGTCATTTTTTACCCCAAATTTTCTAGCGCGATAAAGGATTCTACAGATAAAGCCATTTGAAGTAGAGTAGCCTTGCCACCACTTCACGGCTTTCTCGAAATAGGTGGGTGTGGTGTTAGTATTACCGAAAAATAGCGGAGAACTGACATGCAAACGATTACTACCCGCAGAATCCCGTTTGAATTTCCGGAAGATATTGAACCTTACTGGAAAGCAGATATGCCGGAATGGTGTGCGTTTCTTAACGGATTGTCGTTGACCATGCCATATCTTGAGCCGTTTCTTATTAGAAGTGTCCGCGAAGCAGCTGAATCCATTACTGATGAACGGATTAAAGCGGATGCAAAATCTTTTATAGAACAGGAAGCACAACATTTCTCACAACATAGGAAATTCAACGAACTGTTGAAGCGCAAAGGCTACGAAGGGCTGGCGAATATCGAGACGGAGATGGAAGTCAGCTATAAGAAACTGGACACCAAATCCCTGCGGCGCAGGATGGCGTATACCTCCGGGTTTGAGACAATGACACTTGGTCTGACCCGATTTCTGGTAGACAAACGGTGCTGGTTGTTCAGGGATGCAGACCCCCGGATTGCTTCTTTGATGTTGTGGCATATTGTGGAAGAAGCTGAACACAAGAATGTTGCCATAGACGTTTATCGTGCGGCTTGTCCGGGTTACTTGTCCTGGGCCTATGGTCTTTTTCACGGTTCTTTCCACGTAATTTTTTATTCCATTAAGGGCGCCAGGTTCATGCTAAAACAGGATGGCATGTGGAAGCTTAAGAACAAGCTAGCATTTGCGGGATTGATGGCGAGCTTTGCCGCGACATGGTTCCCCATTCTGGTTCGCAGTCTCTTACCAGGCCACCATCCTTCAAAGATCCTTGATCCTGAGTGGGTAGGTGAGTGGGTGCAGGAATACCATGACAATGAGGGTATACCCCTGCTCGATACCCATCATGATCAAATCCCAGCGAGGTTCACTTGAACGATATCCAAAAATTGCTGGTTGGTCATGGTGCGCTGGTTATGTGGGTTGGTTTCCTGGTGGGATTCGGATTTGCATTTTTCCTGCTCGGCAGGATCGAACTGTGGCCGATCCCGGGAAGCATCGAGTTTCAATTACCCGGTTCTTATGATGCGTGGAGAATGGCGCACCTGGAAGGTGTGCAAAATGGATTGGTGCTCTGGATTGTGGCCATGGTTATGCCGATTGTTCCCATCGGTTCAATCGGCGCCCGCAGGCTTGCATGGGCTTTCATCATCACCGCCTGGGCTAACGCGATTGCGTCGACCATGGACCCGCTGTTTCCGGAAAGCAGGGGGTTGACTTTTGGCGGCACCCTCACAAATTCATTTGCATATCTTTTATTTGTGCTGGGTATTGTCGCTGTTATGACCGCCACCGCGGTCATTGCCTGGCGCTGTTTGCGCCCTCAGAAAGACCTAGGCTAGGTTTGGCAGCACCTTCCCAGGGCTGGATAGCAGTAACAGGAATCTCGTCAACCAGGTCTTCTTCCTTAAACACTTTGAATCCTCTGGCCAGATAGTTGCTTAGGGCCTGGGGATGATCAAGTGTACAAGTATGTAGCCACACGCGTGTATCGGTAAGTTCCCATGCTTTAGTGATCGCATCCTGTAACAGTGCCTTGCCGTGACCTTTGCCGATAAACTCCGGTACGAGGCCAAAGTACGCGATTTCAACACTGTCATCGGCCTGTTGTTCCAGCTCAAAATAACCGATGGGTGTGGCGCCCTTGTACGCGACCCAGGTCTGGATATTCCCGCTTAAATAGTTTCTCCACTCTTCATAGGACCAGTTGAGCCTCAAATACCAGGTCCACGGCGCCCCGACTGTGACATAGAGAAAGCGATTCAATTCCGGCAGTACGACCTCCACCAGTTTCAGGTCATAGGTCTTCTCAATGCTCTCACTGGTTGTATCAGCACGTTTTAGCATTTCAATGTGCCAGACGTGAATTTTTCCTTTTTTCAGTGCCTTTTTATCCATATCTCATTTGTCCTCAACTTCAGTTCACATTGGCGGCATGTTGTTCAAGCAGGTCAAGTGGAATAGTTTCCAGTGACTGGATATGGGTATTTTTCAGGAACACTCGCGGCGCCATCCCTTTTTCATGGGCTTCCAGCCAGCGGGCAGCACACAAGCACCATCTGTCACCTTCTTTCAGGCCTGGAAAACCAGCTTCAGGACTTGGGCTGGAAAGATCGTTACCAGCAAAACGCGAATATTCAAGGAATTCTGCAGTGACTTCTACACAGACGGTATGCGAACCAGTATCTTCCGAGCACGTATTGCAACAACCGTCACGAAAAAAACCTGTTAGTGGTTCCAGGCTGCAGGGTTCGAGCTCACCTCCCAGAACATTGATGGCATCATCTCTTACAATTTGGTTCATGTAGCCGATCCTTGATGATCATCATAAATGCTTTTTTCAGCACCACAGTTATTCCAGGGGTTGAATTGTAATTTCTTCGATAACACGCTGTAACTTTCGCAGCGTCCACGAGTACGGAGTTTGTGGCGCAGAACCGGCGATCACGGTTGTCCCGAGATTAGCTGCATCAATTGTCACCTCGCCATCGTCATTGCTCACCACCATGGTTCCATCATTGGCCATGGTGATTTCCAGCATATTTGCTGCGTAGCTGGCGTAGATGTTTGCCCCTTGCAACTGAATCACTGCCACAGGCGTTTGTAGTTCAAGACTACCTTGGTTGTCCATTTTTGTAAGCAGGGTTCCTTTGGTCAGCGTGAGTCTGGTTGATGACGAATCATCGTCCTGGACAAAGCGATGCAGGACAAAATGAGACCTCTGCCCGAGTGTAATGATCGTATTATCCAGCAGTGATATCTCCACTTTGGCTAACTTGTTCGTATCGAATATATCGGCAGCGTAGATTTTTGATTGACGTGCCAGAATATACTTCTGGTTATTACGATTGACGACAGGGAAGCCCTGGGAGTTGGTAACGTAGCCGATGACGAGCGGCTCACTGATGACTTGTTCACTTTGACATCCCATGAGCAGCAGACAAGAACTAACGACAAGGATGAGGCGAGTTTCCCTAATTCTTCTCGGGGACATCGTGTAAGTGTTCCATATCCACGTATCTTTTTTCACCTTTGACACGATACATGCGTCGATTGATGCGTGGGTAGTCGCAGATATCAATTTCATTACGACTACCCCCCATGAGATAAAGGAGGTCTTCAATATTTGGATTGCGCAGGGAATGCGGCAATGAGTGCTGACAAAACCCCATAAAATCCCCAGCCGAAACCTTGTATTCCGCATCGCCTATTTCAGCGACACCTGATCCCGAAAGTATATAGATAAACTCCTCATCACAATGATGAAAGTGAAACTGTGTCGATTCATACCCTTGTTCGAGCCTGACCAGGTGAATGCCTATTGTTGACAGGCCGAGACTGTCTCCCAGTGATCGAGTGTGACGAATTGCCTTGTCATTGAACTGGTGGATGTTGACGGATTCATCCATGTTCTCAATGTCGTGCGCTGTTAACAGTGGTATGGGCTTTTTCATGTTTCATCCACGTTGTAAATTACCTGCGCTGCCGTCTACCGCTAATATACTGACCGGATGAACGCTGGCGAGACTTTCTAACTGGTGGAGGGATATCTTCTAACAACTCTGCGTCTGGTTGTTCACAGGTTAGTGATTCCCCCAACATTTCTTCTATGCTTGGCAACATGAATGAGTCGGTCTCACAAGCGAGACTAACAGATATGCCGGTCGCGCCTGCTCTTCCGGTCCGGCCTATGCGGTGAACATAGTCTTCCGGATCTTCCGGCAGGTTGTAGTTGACCACATGGCTGATATCTTCCACATGTATTCCGCGTCCAGCCACATCGGTCGCTACCAATATTTCTATTTCTCCTTGTTTAAACTGGTCTAATGTCTTTATGCGTTTTTTTTGGGGAACTTCCCCGGTTAACAGGCCGGTTTTGAAACCATGCCGGTAAAGTTTGTCTTCCAGCTTTCGCGTTTCATCCCGGCGATTTAGAAATACAAGAACCCTACTCAGATCATGCACCTTGATCAGGTTGTACAGCACCTTGTATTTGTCTTCCTCAGATGTGAGGTAGACGACTTGTTCCACCGTATCAACTGCAATTTGTTCCGGTTCTATTTCTATCCTTACGGGATCCAGTG
>JAPUGI010000117.1 GCA_027292925.1 Gammaproteobacteria bacterium | reverse complement strand
GTCGAAAGAGACGGGACGGTCTTCCCTGGGGTACTCCAGGTCATTCATTCCCAAAAGGCCCACGACCTTGAATGGAATACTGCGCATGGGAATCAGGGTCGCAAAGGTGATACCACCGGATATAAATCCCATGGATGACTGGATTACGGCTAACTGCTGGTTGATCCAGTATCGAACCAGCTGCCCTGAAAGATCACCCTCGTAACCACAGGTTTGCGTATCATCAACCAGCTTCTGCATCAGTGTCTGGATCATTGATAAATCCAGCGCCTCTTCATCGAGTGGAATAAACAGCTCCGCGAGTACAGCGTTAATCGCTGCTTGCCAGGCGGAAGCTGTTTTCGGTGCCGCCAGCAGCTGCCTGAAGTCGTCTATTAACTGGACTATCAGGCAAAGTGTACCTAGTAATTTGGGGTCGCCAGATTCCAGGTCAAATGGAAAATCACCTTCGAAAATGCCGTTGCTGCTGTCCATTGCCATGCCTAATAGCAGGCGATCCAGCCCGAATCGCCAGGTATTCTGGGGGTTGTCCGGAACCTGCCAGCGCTTTGATTTTACCCGGCCATCTATCTCCCAGCGGATTCCGGCACCATTAATCCAATAGGAGATAGTATTGAGCTCTTCTTCTCCTAGCTTGAATTTTCTGGCGATTGCCGGTACTTCCAGGAAGTCCATAACCTCGACACTGGTCAGCCTCGAGTCTGGCAGTTCAAGCAGCTTGCAGAAACTTCCAACCAGGGCTGACTGCTGGAGGAGAGAACGGTCTGCGATGCCATAGTGGATTTGTTTTTTGAATACCGAATGGATAAAAGGGGCATAGTCAGCCACATTGGGTGTCATGACGATGACATCGGCGGGTGTTATTTGCGGGTTGGCACTAAAGATCAGCAGTAGTTGGTCATAGAGAATTTCAATTTCCCGTAATTTGCTGTGGCAGCTATGCACCTGGATGCTGTGGTCGTCATCTTTGAGTTTAACTTGGCGCGTTATACTGGAACTTCCGAACTGGCCGCCAAATTCGAGATTCAGGATATCGTTCTGCAGGAAGCCGAGTGCAGTATCGACAGATGTTTCTACGAAAGCATCAAAAGAATTGACCCTGTCGGTCTCCAGTATCAATTCCAAAAATTCCCTGCCCTGCTTGCCCATCGATGCGAGAAGTGGGTTGCCAACTTCGAGGTAATCTTCCTCCTCAAGTGGTTCGGTTTTCCCGATCAACTCCCTGATCGATCTTTTCGCCATGTCTTTTTCCGAGACAATATCTCCCCAGTAGTGGCGGCAGGGATTCATGAAGTAGATGTCTACATCAATGTGGGCTGACAGCGCACGAAAAGTATCCAGTTGAATGAGCGGCAAAGATGAAAGACCGAACAGTGATAGGTGCTGAGGCAGCAGGTCTGGTTCGTCAAGTTTTTCCAGTCGCTTCAGCAACCTTTGATGGAGTCTTGCCCGATGTTGTTCCTTGAGTTCTGGATTTTCCTGCATCAGGGTTCGCCAGAGTAGCGGTTGCCAGCGGTGAGGATTACTTGCGATTGGGTCCTTATCCTCCTCCCATGCCAGTAACCATTCGGGTCGGTACACCAGGTACTGGTCAAAAAGCCCGGCAATCTTGCTGGCCAACTGGAATGTGCGCAGATCCCGGTCACCCGGGATGCTCAGATAACTCCTGATGCCCTCGAATTCCGGAGAACCCTGGCCAGGCAAGATGGACATTAACCTCCATGTAAGGAGATCCTTGTCCATGGGGGATTGTTTAGGCTGATCCAGCAGATTGCGATACAGGCCCCAGATAAAGTGTGCAGGCAGCACACAATCGAGATTAGCTGATATCCCCTGACTTGCCGCCAGTTGCAGTTTCAACCATTGCCCAGTGCCGTAACTCTGGACGATGACGGTAGAAGGCGTAAATGGGTCCGTATCATTAAGTTGGCTACGTTGGCAAAACGCGTTGGTCAGCGCAGACAAATCATTGGACTGGAAAAACTGCAGCATTTACTGAAATTGACGACAACAAAATCACATCCTAACCGACAGCCGTAACAAGAGGAACATTACTGCTGTCGCACGTGGGTGGTAACACGCCCATCTCTGCCTGCGCAGGGACGATGAGTTTGCCTTAGGTAGGAATGACGAGTTTGCCGCAGGGATGATGAGTTTGCTTTAATTGTCCGATGGGTTACGAAAAAGAGGAACGTATGAGCGAGTATTTATTTTCAGGTTTAAAAGTACTGGATGTTGGAACCTGGGTGGCGGGGCCCGTGGCGGCTACCATTCTTGCAGACTTTGGAGCGGATGTGATCAAAGTTGAAATTCCTGGTGCCGGAGATCAGTACCGGATTCTTTCAGGCATCCCGGGCACGCCGGATGCTGACTCCGAGTATATGTGGCAGATGGACGCCCGTAACAAAAGAAGCCTTAGCCTGAACCTGAAAACCGAGGAAGGCATGGAAGTCCTGCTGAAGCTGGTGGCCGAATGTGATGTCTATGTCACCAACCAGCCGTTTCCCATGCGTCGGGCGCTAAGCCTTAACTATGAAGACCTGAAAAAAATTAATCCGTCCATGATCTACGCGTCGCTTTCAGCGTACGGTGAAGAAGGTCCGGATCGGGACCGGGAAGGATTTGACCTGGTTGCTTACTGGGCGCGAACCGGTTTGATGGATCTCGTCCGGGACCCACAAGGAAAACCTGCCCAGTCTTTACCGGGTATGGGCGACCATCCTACGGCTGTTTCCCTTTACGCCGGTATAGTGACCGCGCTATTGAAAAGGGAGCGTAGCGGTGAGGGATCAATGGTGCACACATCGCTTCTCGCCAACGGCCTCTGGGCCATGTCCTGTATTGCACAGGCTGGTTTTGCAGGAGGCAGTTTTGAGCGGTACCGCAAAATTAGGGCGACCCCGGGTTTTACCAGGAATATTTACGAAACCAAGGACGGGCGATACCTGCAAATTACCATGGTTCGTTCCCCTGATGATGTAGCACGCATGTTTGAAGCGCTGGATGCGGGGCATATTCTGGAAGATGAACGGTTTTCCTCACCCGAAGCCCGCTGGGAAAATGGAGTTGCGCTGGCTCATGAGCTCCAGGAAATCCTTATCGATAAGGATTCTGATGAGTGGATGGCGACGTTTGCAGCGGCAGAAGTACCCGCCACCCGGGTTGGACTCATTGAGGAAGCGATGGATGATCCGCAGATCAGGGTCAACGATATGGTGGTATCGCCGAGCGATAATGACATGAATGTGCCGCTGATCATCAACCATCCACTCAAGATCAGCAACGTCGTGCAGGTGGGTCCGAAGCGAGCCCCGGAAGTGGGTGAGCATTCAGATGTAATCCTGAAAGAGCTCGGTTACACGGACGATGTGATCAGCACGCTGCGTGACAAGGGCGTGATCTAGGGAGCAGGGGTGAGAGCCAGGTCGTTATTCATGTTAAATTGATAGGAATGCTATGCATTTCAGATAAAACAAAACGACTCCCCCAGGGTAAACATGATGGCTGAACAAATTACTGGGCCGGTGCCTGACATACCGGATCCCTACTCTATCCCTCTTGAGAGCATTAACGTGGCGCAGCCGATGTTGTTCCAGAATGATGCTCATTGGGCCTATTTTGAGCGTCTTCGCAAGGAAGATCCTGTTCATTACTGTGCCGACAGCGCCTTTGGACCCTACTGGTCGATAACCCGTTACGAAGATATTTTCGAAGTTGATACCAACCACGAACTTTTTTCGTCCGCCATGGGTGTAACAGTAGGTGGGCTAGGCGGGCCGCCAGGTCAGCCTGATGAGCAGGCTGAAGAAACTGCAAAAGACTCCCCAGAGGAGAAGCCCAGGCAACAACAGTGGGATGGCTTTGCCATGTTCATTGCCATGGATCCACCCAAACACGACTTACAAAGAGCCACCGTAACGAGTGTGGTTGCACCTGCCAATCTAGCATTACTTGAAGGCACAATTCGTGAAAGAGCAGCTGACATTCTGGATTCCCTGCCTCGTGGAGAAACTTTCAATTGGGTTGATCTTGTTTCCATTGAACTGACAACACAGATGCTGGCGACCCTATTTGATTTTCCGTTTGAAGATCGACGCAAACTTACCCGCTGGTCGGACGTTGCCACTTCCCCTCCCGGAGCCGGGATTGTCGAGACGCCGGAACAAAAACGGGCTGAGCTTGTTGAGTGTCTGGAATACTTCACGAGGCTCTGGAATGAAAGGGTGAAGCAGCCGCCAAAGAATGATCTTATTTCGATGTTAGCGCATGGCGAAGCCACAAAGGACATGGCGCCGTTTGAGTTCCTTGGCAATCTGTTACTGCTAATTGTAGGCGGCAATGACACCACTCGAAATTCCATCTCGGGGGGTGTGCTGGCGTTAAACGAAAATCCAGATGAATATCAAAAGTTGCGGGAAAATCAGGACCTGATTCCGAACATGGTCTCAGAAATCATTCGCTGGCAAACCCCGCTGGCGCATATGCGTCGTACCGCTGTGAAGGATACTGTCCTTAACGGTAAACAAATTAAGGCGGGTGACAAGGTAGTTATGTGGTATGTGTCTGGTAATCGTGATGAAGAGGCGATACCTGATGCGAACAAGTTCATCATTGATCGACCCAAGGCCCGGCAACACCTGTCCTTTGGCTTTGGCATACATCGCTGTATGGGTAATAGGCTGGCTGAAATGCAGCTGCGAATTGTGTGGGAAGAGATTATGAAACGTTACAGTTTTATCGAGGTAGTTGGTGAGCCGAAACGTACCTGGTCTACCTTTGTAAAAGGCTATACGGACTTGCCGGTTCGCGTACACGAATTGTAGTTCGAATTCTGTTAAAGAGGTTCGCCTTCTGGTTCCAGCATTAATCGATGGTCTGCAGGATGGGTGAGCTTTGTGTTGAAATTGCCAACTCGATTGAGGCTGGGCAATGAAATATTTGAGGGTTTCATGAAAACAGGTGATCCGGCCACCAGCGTTAAAGTACTGGCCAGTGAGATGCTAGCGTTAAGGGTAGGAGAATAGAGATGCGTGGTATTCAGGTTTTTATGGATAGCCTCAAAGTACATGGCGTGAATTGCATATTCGGCAATCCCGGTACCACTGAAAATCCACTGCTGGATAGCTTTCTGGATTATCCTGATGTGCGTTACTACGTTGCATTGCATGAAGGGGTAGCCATAGGCGCCGCCAGCTATTATGCACAGGCAAGTGGCAGTACCGGCGTGGCTAATGTGCATGTCGCTCCTGGTCTTGGTAATTCCATCGGCATGTTGTATGGGGCACTAAAAGCAAAATCCCCGATCATAGTGACTGCCGGTCAGCAGGATGATCGTATGCTGCTTCGGGAACCCCTGTTATCGCATGATCTTGTTGCGATGGCGACCCCGGTGACCAAGTGGAGTGTCCAACCTCGCTCGGCAAACGAGATGTCGGCGATCATGCGCCGTGCATTCAAGATTGCCAACGAGCCGCCGATGGGGCCAGTATTTGTCGCCCTGCCAATCAACGTTATGGAACAGGAAACTGATTTGCTGGCATCAACTTCCGGCAGCCTGCATTTAAATCATGATGCTGACCCGGACGGGATTGAATCGATCGTTGACATGCTGCTTGCTGCCAGCAGACCGGTGATTATTGTTGGAGATGACGTGGCAGTAACCGGGACGAATACGAAGTTGGTGGAACTAGCGGAAACTATTGGCGCTGCCGTATTACATGAAGGCATCCATGCGCGGCTTAGCTTTCCCAATCAACATCCTAATAACAAAGGACGCCTTGCCTTTGAAGCGGGTGATGTTCGACGGCAACTGGCAGATTTCGATTTGATTTTGATGACAGATGGCTCCCTTTTTGAAGAACTCTGGTTTGACGAAGGTAGTCCCATTCCGGAGAGTGCCAAGACTGTCCAGATCGGCAATTCCGTGAGAAGTCTCGCAGTGAACATACCCCTGGATCTGGGGGTATTGGGTAATTTACCATCAACTTTAGAAAAAGTTTTGCAGCGGTTGAATAAAAAAACAAGCAGCGAGTTTGCTGCTGCAGCGGGTGAGCGTAACACTGGATTCAGGTCAGAATGGGAAGCGGTGTCCGTGCTGCGCATGGATCGCCTGAAGAAGCAGTGGGATGCCGAGCCCATGACGCCAGCCCGGGCGATTCATGAAATGACAGAGGCGATACCCGATGATGCTGTAATTGTCGATGAATCTATTACTGCTTCAATTGAAGTTGGGCAGGGCTTTAAGTTTGAAAAACCCGGTGACTACTTTGGCGGTCGTGGTGGCGGAATTGGTCAAGGGTTGGCTGGTGTGATCGGTGTGAAGGTGGCTTATCCTGATCGGCCCGTAATTGTGATTTCCGGGGATGGCTCTGCCATGTACAGTATCCAGGCCTTATGGACGGCTGCCCATCATCAGTTAGCTATCGTCTTTATCATACTTTCCAATCGGGAATACCGGGTGCTCAAGCACAATTTGGATATCTATCGACAACGTTTCAATGTGCAGTCCAATAGGCCATATCCCTTTATGGACCTGACCAGCCCCGTGTTGAACTTCGTCGATATGGCAAAAGGTATGGGAGTGGATGGTGAGTGTATTGAAAAGGCGGAAGATGTGGGTGCTGCTATCCAAAAAGGGTTAACCTCCGGTAGACCTTATCTGGTGGAGGTGGTTATTTCCGGCAAGCTGTGACTTCTCGTTACGCCGCACGAACCAGGGCTTCGGTCTTCTCAAGATCTTCCCTCAGTGAGCTCGCGCCCATAAAGTAGTGGCTTGCTGCCCAGAGGTTGGCGAACACGGCCAGACAAAGCGCATAGCGCAGGGAATTGATTTCGTAGGCGGGCGCAAGTAAATCGCTGGCTATTCCGATGAAATACGGCCCCAGCCCCATACCGATGATATTCAGAACAAACAGTAAAATTGCGGAAGCGACTGCGCGCATGCGTAATGTTACGAGACCCTGCGTCATGGCAAAGGAAGGACCGAGGTACATTCCACCGAGTATGGACACAATGAAAAGTGCAGGAATGACTGCCCACAAGCCGCCGTATAAGTAGGCGGTGAACTGAAATGGGAGCATCAAAAGGGTGGAGATTCCGGGTACCCACAAGTACCAGCGTCGATCTCCGGTGCTGTCGGATATTTTGTCTGAAAGGTAACCACCAGCGAAAGTGCCGATGGCGCCAACACCTGAAATTAGTGCGAGCCAGGAACCCACCTCCGTGATCGGCATGTCGTGGCTGCGAATAAGAAAAGGAGCATTCCAGGTGCCTGCGCCATAACCGATAAAAGCATGAAGTGCGGCTGCCCAGGCCAGATGTCTGAAAGATTTTCGTTGCCATAGAAATAAAAGCACTTCCCTAATTTTGGGAGCTGCGCCGCTTGAGTGCTCGGTTGGTGCAGACTCGATCTTGACCTCGGACAGGCCACGAGGCGGTTCCCTCAGCGTGAACCAAACCAGCAAAGCCACCGCAATGCCCGGAATACCCACCACAAAAAAGGTAGTTCGCCAACCCAGTTCCGCGGCGCCATAACCACCGACAAAATTCCCCACCATGGATCCAAAGGGAATACCAAGTGCATAAATGGAGAGGGCAGTTGCACGTGTTTCAATCGGGAAGTAGTCAGAAATCAGTGAGTGAGAGGGTGGACTTGCACCAGCTTCACCGATACCTACTCCGATCCTTGTGAAAAGTAACATCATGAAGCTGGTGGCAAGGCCACATACCGCCGTCATGGCACTCCAGATGACAATCGAGATGGAAAGAATCTTGACCCGGCTCCAACGATCCGCCAGCGCCGCGATGGGTATACCAAGTGTTGAATAGAAAATTGCGAACGCCAGGCCGCCTAGCAGACCCAACTGGGAGTCACTTAGTTCAAGATCATGCTTAATGGGTTCCAGCAGGATTGACAGGATGGAGCGATCAACAAAGTTCACGACATAGCCCAGAAAGAGAATACCCAGGGCGTAGTTACGATACTTGGATGAAAATAGTTCCTTTGCCGACATCAGTACTTCTAATAGTTAGTCTGATTCAGGCTGGACTCTACCACAGGTTTCACGTCGTGCAGTTTCTACTCTTGGACCGCCTTTTAGTACCTTGAGACCGGGCGAGACACAACTCCATCGTCAGTTAACGCGAGATGGGTCAGTGTTTGCTCATCATGATTCATTCGCCAGGACAGCATTTTCTGAGCATATTCAAGGACTAAGGCCAGGTAATCCGGGTTCTCAGCCTGGTTCACAAACTCGCCCGGATCTTTTCTGAGGTCAAAGAAAAGCGGTGGTAAGCCCATAAAGTGGACATATTTATACTGGTTGTCCCGAACAACATTCAGGGTGCATTGATGCTGTGTCAGTCCAAGTTCGTTCTCCATGTTTTCACCGTGGGGTACATCCCTGAAATCGAATTCCCAGTGCGCTTCCGTTCTCCAGTTTGAGGGGAATTCTCCTCGCCGCATGGTGGGCAGAAGTGACATTCCGTCGCACTGAACTGGCGTTTCAATGCCCAGCCAATCCAGCATGGTCGGCATCAGGTCGATGTTCTCGGTGAATCGGGCAAACCTCTTGCCACGGGTTTCGTTTGCCTTGTCATCGGGATCGTAAACGATGAGCGGAATATGATAAGAAGCATCGAAGTAACCCATTTTACCAATCAGCCAGTGATCGCCGATTTGTTCGCCGTGATCGGAAGTAAAGATGATCAGTGTATTTCCCCATTGACCAGAGTCCTTGAGGTAGCTGAACAGGCGACCCAGGTTATGGTCGACTTCCGTCATAAGGGCGAAATAGGAGGACTTCAAACGGGTAAGCTTTTTTATATCGGCAGGTGCGGAAGTACGTGGGCGATTTAAAAAATTGGCCAGCAGTGGATGTTGCTTTCCTTCAGATTCGATATCGGATTGACGAACGAAATCTTCCAATTCTGCTGGCGGATACAGCGTGTTGTAGGGTTCAGGCGCCACCCACGGAGGATGAGGACGCAACAATGACAGGTGGACGCACCAGGAGTCATCGGCCTGCTCGATGTAATCTATAGTCTGGTCTACCATAAACCACGTGTCGTGTTCCTCTGCAGGGATATCCAACGGTGCAGCAAAGTCGCCACCATCTTCATATTCCGGCACATCTTTTTTCTTTGTGTAGAATTTCCAGTTGGGATCAGGAATTTCATATCCCCGGCTGCCAAGCCATTTTGCCCAGGCATCGGGAAAGGTACCCATGTAGATAATCGGCCTGATGCCGGGTAACGGCCCCTCATAAGACTTGAGGATGTCATCATCGGGTTCAAATTCTCTTGGATCGTTGGCAGTATCGGTATAACCAAACAGCACGGGATCATAACCGTGCTTTCTCATTTCCAGCGCCCAGTTGGTGTGCCTGGCATCAAGCGGAGTGCCGTTGGTTCCGGAACGGTGATTTTGAAGGTACATGCCAGTGTGTATGGAGGCCCTGGACGGTCCGCAGGGCACAGCATTGGCGAAGTGGTTTTCAAATAATGCGCCCTCAGCCGCCAACCTATCAAGGTTGGGAGTCTGAACCTTATGCCCGAGGCCTGACATACACTCAGCCCGCCACTGGTCAGCCGTGATAAACAGCACATTTTTCACAATCGTCTCCCCGATAATCACTCAATAGGATTAAATCAAATTTAGGCTCACAGTAGAATGCCCGTGCGTCGGCGTCGCGTAGTCTGGGATCCATGCATTTTTTACTCTGGACTCAAATTTCAGTATGCTCTCCGACCTTTTTAGACGCAGCGGCAAGTATGACGAAACCAGTTGAAGACCTACATATCACGAGGATTCGCCCGTTGATGACTCCTGCAATGTTGGCAGAAGAGTATCCGGTGAGTGAGGAAAATCTCCAACTGGTGACAGACTCCCGTTGCGCAATAGAAAGTATCCTGGATGGAGAGGACGCGCGGAGGATTGTTATTGTTGGTCCCTGTTCGATTCATGATCCCGATGCAGCAATAGAGTATGCGTCAAAACTAAAAGAACAAATAATTGGTTTAGACAATCTGTTGGTAGTGATGCGTGTGTATTTTGAGAAACCCAGGACGGTTGTTGGTTGGAAAGGCCTGATAAATGATCCGGACATTGATAACAGTTTCAATATAAATAAAGGCTTACGGCTCGCCAGAAAATTGTTACGTGATATTGCCAACATTGGACTGCCCAGCGGAACGGAGTTCCTCGATACGACATTCGGACAATATTACGCTGATCTCGTGAGTTGGGGCGCCATTGGTGCAAGAACGGCAGAAAGCCAGATTCATCGCGAACTCGCCTCCGGTCTGTCAATGCCGGTTGGCATCAAGAACAGAACTGATGGTGATTTGCAGGTTGCAATCGACGGTATCAGGACCGCCGCTGAACGGCACCTGTTTCCCTCTCTGACCAAAGAAGGTGCTCCCGCGATATACGAGACGACGGGTAACCGGTATTGTCATCTAATTTTGCGTGGTGGTGATAAGACCGGACCTAATTATGATGCAGACTCAATCGTAAATGCCGAAAAGCTATTGAAAACACATGACTTACCGGTCAATGTAATCGTGGACTGCAGTCATGGCAACAGCCTGAAAGATCCCCAGAATCAGAAGAAAGTTATAGCCTCAGTTTGTGATTCCATTGAAAGTGGACGCTCGTCAATAAAGGGTGTGATGTTGGAAAGTCATCTTAAATCCGGACGCCAGGATTATAACCCGGCTGATCTGGAATACGGACAAAGTATCACGGATGCTTGTCTTTCGCTTGATGAAACTATTCCACTGTTAAAACAACTTAATCAATCGGAATTGAATAAATGACTATTGATCTTACGACCATCGCCCCGGAAAATGCCGTGCTACATGAGGGTAGCTGGTACAACGGTTGCTATTTCGATTACGCCTTCGGAAAACTGTCGGACCGCTGTCTTGTCGTTACACGATTTTAACTTGTCTTCATTTCTGCGTTGTTATAATTTATTTCTCGAATATTGAGGAACCCCATGCGCCAGATCACTTTTCTATCCGCATTGTTGCTATCGGCAACAGGCGTGCTTTCCGCAGACTTCTCTGGCCAGGCCGCTGAGCGCCTATCCGAATACATCCAGGTAAATACTGTCAATCCGCCAGGTAACGAAACTAATGGCGCACAATTTTTTGCAAAAATATTTGAGGATGCCGGTATTCAGTATGAGACTGCAGAATCTGCGCCAGGGCGGGGCAATATTTGGGCACGACTAAAAGGCGGTGATAAACCAGCATTAGTGCTTCTTAGTCACATGGATGTAGTGTCTGCTGATCCCAATTATTGGGATTTTGCGCCCTATGATGGCACCCTTAAAGATGGCTATGTACACGGTCGCGGCGCTCTGGATATGAAGAGCCTTGGCATCGTTCAACTGCAGGGATTTTTAGCACTACATGCTAGTGGCCAAAAACTGACTCGAGATGTGATTTTTGTTGCCACTGCAGACGAGGAAGCCGGAGGTGCCTTCGGTGCAGGGTGGTTGGTTGAAAATAGACCCGAGATATTCGGAAACGTGGGCTACTTGCTGAACGAAGGAGGTGGTGGTTCTATCTACGGTACGGATACGGTCTTTAGTGTAGAGGTTACGCAGAAAGTCCCCCTGTGGTTAAGGTTGGTTGCGAAAGGTAATCCCGGGCACGGCTCATCCCCGCAAACTGAAACTGCCGTCACCAGGATTTTGCGTGCGGGCAATCGACTGGCGCTAACGAAGTTTCCGGTACATGTGATACCAGCAGTTAAATCTCTATTTGAAAGCACAGCACAATACCAGGAGAAAAAATTAGCAGAACGTTATGCGGATATATCAAACGCGATACACGACGCTGAATTTATGAATTACCTGCAATTAACTAATCCCCGGGCTAATTCCCTACTACGCAATACGTGTTCAGTCACCCGGCTTTCTGGCAGCAGCAAAATCAATGTTGTACCAACAGAAGCCAGTATCGAATTAGACTGCCGTCTCTTGCCAGACCAGGACGCGGAAGAATTTGTAAAAGAACTTGTGATCATTATTAACGACCCCAATGTCGAGATTGAGAAGATCATGGGTTTTTCTGCTGCTGTGAGCAGTGTGGACACCCCGCTTTATCGGGTGATCGAAAGCACGATCGAATCACATTTTCCTGGTGCGAAGGTAGTACCGGGTGTAACGACGGGCTTTACCGACAGTCATTTCTTTAGGGATCTTGGCATCACCAGTTATGGCTTTGGCCCATTTGTCACCCCTCAAATCGATCGCCGGAGCGTGCACGGCAATAACGAACGAATCACTGTTGAGAACATGGAAAGGGGAACGCGGGTGATGATTGATTTGTTGAATAAGTTCGCTATTGCCCATAACGAGAGATGAGTTTTTACGCTACAATTCAGGTGTGTACAAAAAGACCATTCGGTGATATCCGTGGCTATGATTGATGAGGAACTGATGAGACTGCGCGATAGGTTAGATGACCTAAACCGTCGAGTCATACCTGAATTTGAAAACAAGACACAACTTATATACGCACAGATTATGCAAATGCTAAAAGAGAGTAAAGAACGTAAAAGGCTCGAAGAAGAATATACATTACTTAGCAAGAAACTCAGCAAGCGTTGTGACGAATTAATCGGAGTACGGCACGAAATAGAAAATCTGGAGATAGAAAAGAAATTTGGTAGCCGGAATCCGTAGAATCCCCACCTCTCGTCAACAGGAGATCAATCTCTTAAACCCGATCGTTTCATCAGTTCCTGAGTGGAAGGATCAAGACCGTCACCCGCTCCGTCCTGCAGTAATAAAGTCGTTAAGCGTTTGCCCAGTTCAACTCCCCATTGATCAAATGAATTGATGTCCCAGACTACACCCTGGACAAATACCTTGTGTTCATACAGCGCGATCAGCATGCCAAGGGAGTAGGGTGTAAGTTCATCCAGTAGCAGGGTGTTACTCGGTTTGTTACCGGGGTATTGCTGGTGTTTGTTGTCGCTTGCCTCACCTTTCATCAACGCGGCTGCCTGGGCAATCATA
>JAPUGI010000116.1 GCA_027292925.1 Gammaproteobacteria bacterium | reverse complement strand
GGAAACCAGGACCCGTTTCAAGGAAACCTTCGACAGGGTCGACAACAAGTTACAGCAGATTTTCCCCAAGCTATTTGGCGGCGGCCATGCATATCTGGAGATGACCGGTGAAGATCTGTTGGATACGGGTGTTGGCTTGATGGCTCGTCCCCCCGGGAAAAGAAATTCAAGCATTCAGCTTTTGTCAGGTGGAGAAAAGGCGCTCACCGCCATAGCCCTTGTGTTTTCCATCTTTAGTTTGAATCCGGCTCCTTTCTGTTTGCTGGATGAAGTCGATGCACCCCTGGATGATGTCAATGTGGCCCGTTATTCAGAATTGTTAAAGGAAATGTCGCGAACCGTTCAATTTATCTATATCACCCACAACAAGATTGCGATGGAAATGGGTGAACAGTTAATGGGGGTCACAATGCTTGAACCGGGCATTTCAAGGTTGGTTTCAGTTGATGTTGATGAAGCAGTAGCGATGGCTGCGGTTTAAAACGATGGACTTCAATTTGCGAGATTGGTTGCTGATACTGGGTCCGGTATTTATATCGGTGGTGTTGATTCATGGTTACTGGCGAATGCGAAGGGGACAGGGCGAACTAAAGATGAAACTGGACAAATCTTT
This sequence comes from Gammaproteobacteria bacterium, assembly GCA_027292925.1. Lineage (GTDB taxonomy): Bacteria > Pseudomonadota > Gammaproteobacteria > Pseudomonadales > Azotimanducaceae. The sequence continues at coordinate 5,131 of JAPUGI010000116.1, read as the reverse complement.
TCTCAGCGCCCCGGGTGAAGATCCAAGCCTGGATGAATTATCTCTTTTGAAAGCTGAATTGCCGAACGGTGGTGCGAGAATCGCGAGCCCGCATGTACCGGTATTGATGGAACCTGTGGAAATTGACGTTGTGGACCCCGTGATGGCGGAAGCGAAGAAAGCACCATTAGCCAAAGCAAAGCAGGAAAAAGCAGAAACAATGGAATCAGAACGAGTTGAGACAGATCCTGAGAAAGCCTCCCCTGTAATTGAGAAAGCACCACCCGTTCGAAAACTGCAAGCGACGAAACCTGAAAAATTTGTTGTGATCAATGTTCTGGCGGATACCAGCTTCAATGGCCAGGCCTTGTTGGAAACATTGCTCGAACTGGATATGACTTTTGGCAAGATGGAGATATTTCATCGGTTGGACGAAGCTGGTGAAACACAGTTCAGCCTCGCCAACGCAGTGGAACCGGGTTCGTTCCATCCAGGTACCATGGATGAATTGCAGACTCCCGGTGTTACGTTGTTCATGCACGCGCACGAAGTACATGATCCGCTCAGGGTCTATGACGGCATGCTGGAGGCAGCGCAAACACTAGCCCTTGAGTTGGGTGGTGAACTTAGAGATGAGTCTCGAAGTGTCATAACGACCCAGACAATTGACTATTGTCGTCAAGGAATCCAGGACTTTCAGTACAAGCACCCCGCCTGAATCCACTAACAGTGAATTGATTATCCATGGCGGCGTCGAAAAAGATCATTGCTGAAATCGAACATCTTCGCAATGAAATTAACCAGCACAACTACCTTTATCATTCCCAGGATGACCCGATTATTTCCGATGCGGAATTCGATCGTCTATTTCGTGATCTCAAATCTCTCGAGAAGCAATATCCGGAATTGATCAGTAATGTTTCACCCACCCAGCGGGTCGGTTCAACTCCATTGTCATCATTTTCACAGGTGGTGCACGAACTGCCTATGCTGTCGCTGGACAACGCTGTTGGCAAGGACGGTGTGTTCGAATTTGATCGCCGCATCAAGACTCGATTGCAATCTGATGGAGATATCAGGTATGCCTGCGAGCCGAAGATTGACGGAGTTGCAGTAAGTTTGCTTTATGAAAATGGACAGTTAACACGCGGAGCGACCCGTGGGGATGGCACCACCGGTGAAGACATTACACAGAATGTGCGGACCATCGAATCGATTCCATTGCAGTTAATGGGGCAAGGATATCCACGCAGGCTGGAAGTTCGAGGTGAAGTCTATTTCGCCAAATCTGCTTTCAGGAAAATGAACGAGCTTGCGCATTCTCGAGGCGAGAAAGTGTTTGCCAATCCACGTAACGCTGCAGCCGGTACCTTGCGACAATTAGATAGTAAGCTGACCGCACAGAGAAAGCTCGCCATGTTCTGTTATAGCGTTGGTTTGGCGGAAGGTGAACTTCCGGACCGGCACAGTGAAATTCTCGCCCGGTTAGGAACGTGGGGCTTAAGGGTTAATCCCCTAGTTGATGTTGTTATCGGCGCTGGTCGTTTAGTGGAGTATTTCAATTCTATTGGCGAGCAGCGCGAATCCCTGGATTATGAGATCGACGGAGTAGTCTTCAAAGTTGACGATATTGGCCTGCAGCAGGAATTGGGAATGCTGACAAGAACGCCGAGGTGGGCAGTCGCTCATAAATTTCCGGCAGAGGAAGGAATCACTCGACTTAATGATGTTGAATTTCAGGTGGGACGAACCGGCGCAATCACACCGGTGGCGCGCCTGGAACCTGTCAAGGTAGGCGGCGTTACAATCAGCAACGCGACGCTCCACAACATGGATGAAATAGCCCGGCTGGGCCTGGTAGTTGGAGACACAGTCGTTGTACAACGGGCTGGTGATGTGATTCCCAAAATAGTGTCGGTGATGCTGGAGAAGCGGCCCAGGAAGACCAGGAAGGTGAAACTGCCTGCTGCCTGTCCTGCCTGCGGTTCTGAAATTTTGCGAAGCGAGGGGGAAGTGGTGGTCCGCTGTACCGGTGGTTTGTCTTGCTCTGCACAGGTTAAGGAAAGTATTCGGCACTTTGCCTCAAGACTTGCGCTGGACATAGAAGGACTAGGTGACAAGCTGGTAGAACAGCTTGTTGATGAAGGATTGATTGAAAATGCCGCAGACTTGTATCAGCTGACGGAGGAAAATCTGGTAAAGTTGGAAAGAATGGCGCCAAAGTCTGCCAACAACTTGCTAGAGGCGCTGGAGAAAAGTAAGGAAACGACACTGCCACGACTCATTTATGCCCTGGGTATTCAGGAAGTTGGGGAATCAACCGCCAGAAATCTGGCCATGCGTTTTGGTGATCTTGATGCCTTGCAAAACGCTGATGAAGAACTATTACAGACAGTTGCAGACGTGGGCCCCATAGTTGCTCACAAAATACATCATTTTTTCCAACAGAAAAATAACCTTGCTGTCATAGATTCACTTGTCGAGATTGGCTTGCAATGGAAGGTTGAGGAAACAACGGTTGGTGAGCAAAGGCTCAACGGTGAAACCTGGGTTCTAACAGGATCGCTGAGTAAGCTTACCCGCAATGATGCCAAGGCAAGGTTGCAGCGCCTGGGTGCGAAGGTTTCCGGCTCGGTCTCGAAAAACACGAGTTGCGTCGTTGCCGGTGAGGCAGCGGGATCAAAACTCACCAAAGCGCAGGAACTCGGGATAAAGATTATTGCTGAGGATGACCTGATTGTATTGCTTGAAGAGTATGGTGCCTGATATGACTGTCCGTCTGTATCTCCCTCTGGTCTGCCTCCTGCTGTTAACTGGTTGTGCCTCGACTCCCCCCGGACAATTGGAAGATATCTGCGACATATTCTATGAGAAGAACGGCTGGTACAAGAAAGTGCGAAAGGCGTCGAGGCGATGGGGTACTTCTATTCCGGTGATGATGTCATTTGTTTACCAGGAATCAAAATTCAGGTCCAAGGCAAAACCGCCGCGCAAAAAAATACTCTGGGTGATCCCTTGGCGGCGTCCTGCCAGTGCTTTTGGATATGCACAGGCTACAGATGAAACCTGGCGTGCCTATAAAAAATCGACAGGGAAGTGGGCAGCAGACCGCAACAAATTTGATGACGCCATGGATTTTATTGGCTGGTACAACGACCAGAGTCAGCGTAAGAATGGCATTAAAAAGAGCGATGCATACAACCTTTATCTTGCCTATCACGAGGGGCAGGGTGGATATGCGAAGCGGACATACAAGAAGAAAAAATGGCTGCTGGACGTGGCGAAAAAGGTGTCGCAGCGCTCAGATACGTACGCCGGACAACTAAAGGGCTGCGAGAAAAAACTCAACCGGGGATTCTTTCGCCGTTTGTTTTCATGAGGTTTTCTGTTTAGGGTGGTGGCAGCATGCTGAGTCTATCTGAGATTCGAGAGACCCGCGAGAAGTTGGGTACGCACATTGATACGACACCAGTGCAACGCTGGCACAGCCCTGTTGTTGAAGACCGTTTCGGGGCAGGAACCGAAATTTTCATGAAACTGGAACTGTTTCAGCGTACCGGCACGTTCAAACCTCGTGGTGCACTATCTAACATGTTAAACCTCGATTCCAGCGCGCTGGAGAAAGGCATTTGTACTGTGAGCGCGGGCAACCATGCCATCGCTGCTGCCTTTGCCGCTCATGAACTTGGCAGCAGTGCAAAGGTTGTGATGATCAAGACTGCTAACTCTTTCCGGATTGAGCGGTGCCGCCACTATGGTGCTGAGATCGAGATGGCTGAAAACGCGCATATCGCTTTTGAAAGGGTGGCACAGATTGAACAGGAGGAATCACGTACGTTGGTTCACCCTTTCGAGGGGCATCACACCGCATTGGGTAGTGCGACCCTCGGTCTGGAATTCTGCGAGCAAGTTGCCGACCTGGATGCGGTCATCGTACCCATCGGCGGAGGTGGGCTTTGCGCCGGTGTGTCGAGTGCGGTGAAACTTATGCAGCCGCGTTGTCAGGTGTTCGGCGTTGAGCCTGAAGGAGCCGACACAATGCACCGGAGCTTTGCTGCAGGTTCTCCCCAGGCCATCGATAAAGTTAATACAATTGCGGACAGTCTTGGAGCGCCCTATGCGGCACCCTACACTTTCGAATTGTGTCGGGCTAATGTCGACGAGCTTGTAATGATCGATGATGATGCCATGCGGCGCGCCATGGTATTGTTGTTTCATGAGTTAAAGCTCGCTGTTGAACCTGCAGGAGCAGCAGCAACTGCAGCTCTTTGGGGCCCGTTACGCGAACGGTTGCAAGGTAAACGTATCGGTGTGATTGTCTGTGGTACCAACATCGACTCCCAATCATTTACTGAAATGATCAGAGATCTCTAACTAACTCACCCGTCAAGCAGGAATTAAGCTCCGGATATAAGACTGAGAACATGGTCTCGCCCGGCTGGATATACAGGCTTCTGACTTTTCTTAGTCTACTACTGTCTGAGCGCGGTTGGGCTGCCCTAAGGCGAATCGGCTACGTGGCAGTGAGTTGTTTTGCTTCAATTTCATCTTGCACCACCTTGACCTTTTCTTCAGTCAAAGGGTAACTCCACAAAAGCGGCATACCGACAAACTTGAACAGCGCCGGAATCACCGAGTAGACACATGCTAACATCAACAGAGAAAAATAGGAGTTTGTCGTGTTGAAATCGGCCAGTGAATCAAAGCCAAACAATACAACCAGCGACAGGCCAATTGTGATCCCCAGCGCATATGCACCTTTGCGGACCATCGACCAGATTGCGAAGTATGCACCGGCGCGCCGCTGACCTGTTTGCACTGTATCGACATCAATCACGTCGGCGCACATGGCGGACGGCAATGCAGAAAGTGCGCCAACAGCAGATCCTTTCAGGCACATGACGATAAGATAAAACAGGAATTTGCCTGTTTCCCTGCCCTCAAAGTAGTCGACCAGGAACTGGTGGGTTTCCGCTGGCAAAAATGCCAACAGCTTGGGAACTTCAAACGAGACGAACCAGCTGCCAGGCGCAATGTAGATAAGCGGCAGAAATGACGCCCACAACGAGTACCAGCCGATCGCCACCATGGTCGCCCGGTGTTTGCCGATCCTGCGGGACAACTTGAACCACAGGGGTATCGCAAACATCTG
>JAPUGI010000115.1 GCA_027292925.1 Gammaproteobacteria bacterium | reverse complement strand
CTTCGAGCGCCTGGCTCTTATGGCGTACACCCATCACCTCATCCACCGCACCATCTTCGTCAACTGTCCATGATGAGACTTCAAGTACATCCGGGATAGTCGAAGGATCAATTACCAGGGAGTGGTAGCGCGTTGCGGTAAAAGGGCTCTCCAATCCGGAAAAAACGCCTCTTCCATCATGATAAATAGAAGAGGTTTTGCCGTGCATGACACGTTTCGCTTTGACCACATCAGCGCCAAATACCTGGCCAATGCTCTGGTGCCCCAGGCAGATACCAAGTATGGGAATCTCCTCGCCAAATCTCCTGATGACATCCATGGATATTCCGGCTTCATTTGGTGTGCAGGGCCCCGGAGAAATAACGATTCGCTCCGGGTCCTTCCCCCGGATCTCTTCCAAATCTATTTCATCGTTACGATAAACCTCAACATCCTGGCCAAGTTCAGCCAGGTATTGCACAACGTTGTAAGTAAAAGAGTCGTAGTTGTCGATCATCAGCAACATATCAATATACCTCAACCAGGGAGCTTCTGATTGAGGACCGGGCGCGATTCAGCTTTATTAAATTCCCTGGGATTTTCATCGCCCAACATGCTGACATCCAACCCAGCCTCGGCCATCGCCGCTGCCCGGAATACCGACCGGGCTTTGTTCATGGTCTCTTTCCACTCAAGTGCTGGTATCGAATCTGCAACAATTCCGGCACCCGCTTGAATGTAAAGTTTAAAGTCCTTGATAACCGCGGTACGGATGGCGATAGCGGTATCCATATTGCCATTCCAGGAAAGGTAACCTACTGCACCACCAAAAATACCCCTTTTCTCGGGTTCCAATTCGTCGATGATCTCAAGAGCCCGTACCTTGGGCGCTCCGCTTAATGTGCCAACCGGCAGTGTTGCACGCAGCAAATCAAACGCGGAATTTTCAGGGCGCAATTTGCCCGATATGTTGGATGCTATGTGCATGACATGGGCATATTTTTCAATCATCATCATCTCAGTAACATTGACACTACCCGTCACGCAAACTTTACCCGCATCGTTCCTGCCGAGATCAATCAGCATCAAATGCTCGGCAATCTCTTTGGGATCTGCCAGCAACTCTTTCTCGAAAGCTATATCCTCATCGATGTCTCGACCTCGACGACGGGTTCCTGCTAACGGTCGAACTGTGACATCGTCGTGGTCAAGTCGTGCCAAAATTTCAGGCGAAGAGGAAACAATGTGCTCTTCGTTCAAATCCATGTAGTACATGTAGGGTGACGGATTGAGCGACCTGAGGGCACGGTACAGGCTCAATGGATCGGCTTCAAAACTGATCGACATACGCTGCGACAGCACCACCTGCATCACATCCCCTTCGACGATGTACTTCTTGATTTTCTCTACATCATCCTTAAACTGCCCTTCGCCATAACTGGAGACAAAATCAGATTCATGAATTGCCGGACCCCGGACAGGTTTTCGAATTTCTGAGGGTATGTTCGTATTCATGGCTAAAACCATTTCATCCAATCGACCCTGGGCGGCATCGTAGGCGCCCTCGACCTCCGGGTTTGCATGGCTTATTAGATGGATTTTTCCTTTTACGTTATCAAACACAATCACGTCGTTAGACACCATCAACAGAATATCGGGTGATCCAATCGTGTCTTTCGGCGCACTCGACGCGACACGCTTTTCAACATAACGAACCGTGTCATACCCGAAATAACCAACCAGCCCGCCAGTGTAAATGGGCAATTCCTGCAGGTCTGGATATCTAAACTGAGATTGAAATTTCTCGATGAATTCGATCGGGTCATCGCATCGCGACCTGTCCGTTATTTCTCCATCTTCTTCAATAACGATTTCATTGCCAAATATCTTCAACACCTGATTGGACGGCAAACCTACAACGGAGTACCGGGACCACTTTTCGCCACCTTGACTAGCACTCTCTAATAAATAGCTGTAAGGGCCCCTGGCGACCTTAATGTAACAAGACAGAGGCGTATCAAGGTCAGCGAATAGTTCCCTGGTGATTGGAATATGGTTAAAACCCTGGCTGGCGAGTTCTGAAAACTGATCAGGCGTCATCGGTAGTGCTCCGGTACAAATTCTCTTTTGTTAAAGAGGCCGCTGAGGGCTCTTTTTAAGAGCCGCTGAGGGCTCTGAATTGGGCTTAGCGCCCGGGGTGAGACGGTGTCAAATCACCATCGCCAGGAAAGATCAGCCCAGGAAAGGGCTGAGATGTAGTACCAATTTCGCATTGATCGATTCATTTCGTTGTATAAAAAGCTTGAGCCGTCAGCATAATCAACTGGATTCACTTTGACAACCGTCCAACAAAGCTTGTCTCATGGCAGCGATTGTTGCGGCATAGTCATCCGAGCCGAATATGGCAGAACCAGCTACAAAAGTATCCGCCCCTGAGCGGGCGATATCCCCAATATTGTCTACCTTCACACCACCATCAACTTCAAGGCGTATATCCCTGCCCGTCCCACTAATAATCCTTCTTGCCTGGGTTATTTTTTCATGAGTGATCGGAATAAACGATTGGCCGCCAAAGCCTGGGTTAATGGACATGATCAGCACCATGTCAACCTTGTCGAGTACATAATCGAGATAACTCAGTGATGTTGTTGGATTGAAGACTAATCCACATTTCACACCGGCTGACTTGATGAGTTCAAGGGAGCGCTCAACATGATCAGATGCTTCAGGATGGAATGTAATATAGCTTGCACCGGCTTCGATGAAATCAGCGATGATTCGGTCAACAGGTTTGACCATGAGATGCACGTCGATCGGAGCTGAAACACCATAGTCGCGTAGCGCTTTGCAAACCATTGGGCCGATAGTCAGGTTAGGCACATAGTGATTATCCATCACATCAAAGTGCACCATATCGGCGCCAGCTTTAAGCACAGCATCTACCTCTTCACCTAGACGTGCAAAATCAGCCGAAAGTATTGAAGGGGCAATTGAATTTTTCAATGTCTCACCTGAGGGTAGTAGAGTTTCTGTAACCTTTGAAGTTAAGTTTACAGAATACTATTGTCGGGAGATAGACTAGGCATCCCTTTATAAAATTGTTAGCCCCGCTGGGTTTGCAGTTCTTCAAAACTATCTAACGTCCCAACATCCGTCCAAAATCCTTCATAGTGCTCACCACTCAACTTACCTGAAGAAATGGCAGAAACAAGTAAGTCCAGCAGTGGGAAAGGACCGGGATCACACCCGATAAATAAGCGCGGCGACAATACGCTAATACCGGCGTAGGTGAGGCAGGCGCCTTCCTTTTTTAACAGCCCTTCATCATTGATAGCGAAGTCTCCTTCTGGATGATGTACGGGGTTATCCACCATGACCAAATGACCTAATAGGCCGGGGGCAAGCGAATTCAGGCAACTAAAGTCAAAATCTGTGTATATATCACCATTGACCACAATGAAATCGTCTTGCCCGAGCAAGCCCATCGCGTTGGCAATACCACCACCCGTTTCCAGTAGCTGAGTCTCTTTTGAATAGGAAATCTCGGCACCAAGTTTGTTGCCGTCACCAAGTGCCAGCTCAATCTCGTGACCCAGATGAAACAAGTTGATCACCGCAGTGGTAAATCCTGCTGCCACGAGGCGTTCAATATGACGTTCGATCAGGTGTTTACCACCAACCTGCAGCAGTGGTTTCGGCGTTACTTGAGTCAGTGGATGCAGGCGGCGCCCCTCACCTGCCGCAAGGATCATGATTTTCATCGTTTGAACAACTCAGAATTCATTCGGGGTTCGATCGTCTCGGACAACCAATTCCCAAACGAGTGCAGATCATCGTAGTCAGCGCACACCTCTTTCATGTATCCAATTATCAGTGGAATGTCGCCGAGGTATCCGGGTTTACCATCGCGCAGATGTAACCGGGAAAAAATGCCCGAGCATTTTAGATGACGCTGTAAACCCATCAGGTCAAACCAGCGCATAAATCTATCCTTATCTACTGATTCAATTCGCCGCTTTTCAACCAGGAGGGATCGAAAATAGGCTACCCAATTCCTGATCTCATCTGGCGGTAGTTTGTAGTAACAGTCGCGAAGCAGTGACACCAGGTCATATGTTACAGCGCCCTGAACTGCATCCTGAAAATCAAGGATGCCAGGATTGTTTTCGTCGGTTACCATCAGGTTCCTGCTGTGATAATCACGATGTACGAACACCTGTGGTTGTTGCAGCGCATTTTCAACCATCAGCTGGAACACGGAGTCAAGCAACCTTCGTTCATCACTGGAGATTTTCAGGTTCAGTTCCTTGGCAAGAAACCAATCCGGGAAGAGATCCATCTCCATCTGCAGCAGGCGTTGATCATAGTCTGGCACGTCGCTGCGGATGGATTGCATGGTGCACAAGGCATCGAGTGCGTCTTTGTACAAGGAATGAGCTTCATTCGTACCACACTTTTTGTCAGCTTCTATCGCCGAAAGATACAAATTGACCCCCAGATCCGAGATCATCATGAAACCCAGATCAAAATCCGCTGCATAAACAACAGGTGCGTTGAGGCCGGTATCGGTGAGATATTTCGAAATTGCAACAAAAGGTCTGCTGTCTTCTTTTTCCGGCGGTGCATCAACAAAGACAAATTGATGAGGTCCGTTTTGGAAACGGTAATATCGCCGAAAACTGGCATCGTCAGAAGCAGGAACCAGAGGTTCATCCGCCGACATCACAATCGACCTGGCCGCTAATTGTTGTAGCGCCCATTTATTTATTTGTACCTTCCGTTGATCTTTAGTCATCCCGGAAATTTAACTGACCTCCATCACCGAATGTTCTATCATCCCGTATCTTTCGATGCGAGCACACCTGCTTCTCCCAACGTTATGACCGCAACCGTTAAGACAGTAACTGGAACGGTTTTGGCCTTTTTTGTTATCTCTATCCTGGCCTACGTACCATCAACTCGTGCGCAGAGTGCTGCTGAAGTGGATTGGGTTCCCGCAGGGGAACTTAACGAGGAACAACTGCTAACACTCCCCTGGTATTGTGATGGACTTTATATCCAGCCGGAAGAATTCAGGGATCAAAACCACGCAGGTGAACGTTCACCAATACATATTTCGGCTCAGGATGCCCTCTACGTTGCCAAGCATTCAACCACATTCACTGGTGATGTTGAAATCCGCCAGGGGGCGCGACAAATAAATTCAACATCTATTTCCCTGGACACGGCCACAGATGTCGCGACCATGCAAGGGCCCGTTGCAATTCGAGAACCTGGCCTCTTATTGCAGGGAGAAGATGCCAAGGGAAATCTCCTCAAAGGTACGGCTGTAATTGATGGAGCTACCTTCCTATTGCACCAGAGTCGACTGCGCGGAAGTGCAGCTAAAATTTATAAAGAGGAAAACAACCAGCTCATAATCCAGGACGGAGAGTTCACCCGCTGCGATCCGCAGCAGAACACCTGGAGTATGCACAGCAAGAACATACGGCTGCTGACCGAGGGAGGATATGGCGTTGCCAGGGATGTGACATTAAAAGTCAAAAATACGCCTGTCGCCTACTTTCCGTATCTTCGCTTTCCGATAAGCGACAAGCGACAGTCCGGCTTCCTCATGCTCGGCATTGGCCAGGATAGTGATAGCGGTGTTGAACTCGTTGTCCCCTACTACTTCAACCTGGCACCACAATACGACACAACCTACATACTCCGCAGCATGTGGAAACGAGGAATTATCCACGACTCGGAATTCCGCTATCTGACAAAAAGCACAAACAACTTTATCAACGGCGCATTTATTCACAATGACGACATCTATGACGATAGGACTGAATTTGATCTCAGTTCGATTGGTTCCACGCCAGAGTTTAAAAAACAGGATCGATGGCTGCTCCATGCGACACATGATGGCGGTTGGAACAGCCGCTTCAAATCGTCTGTCAGGTACAGTGCCGTGTCTGACAATGACTACTTGAGCGATATCGGTGGTAGTGTTGGTTCCGCATCACCCAACAGCGTTTCCGATAGTACCGATAGGAATCTAGGAAACCGGATCTCGCCCGCACTCAATCGGTCCGGTTCAATTGGATATCATGGCGACAAGTGGACATCCACACTTCAAGTACAGGGCTTCCAGAATCTTGATGACTTCTCCCTGGAACAATACGAAAAACTACCCGAACTGGCAGTCACCTACCGGGACACCTTCGCACTTCTGAGCGTTGATACGAAATTTCGCTACACTTATTTTGACCGTGACACGGATAACCTCACCGGTTCACTTGCAATCACCGGGCAGAGAGCCGTTATCGATGCCACCGTCGAGATGCCGCTCCGAAAGACCTGGGGTTTCATTATTCCATCACTGAATCTTATCCACCGAAAATATGATCTCGATGATGTACCTGTATCTGCTCGTTCTCGCCCCGAGATCACCACGCCTTCCATGTCATTAGACTCAGGTTTAATTTTTGACCGCTTTTTCACGTGGCGTAACCGCCAATTCCAGCAAACCCTCGAGCCCCGCTTGTTCTATCTATTTACGGAATTCGACCAACAGAACGACCTGCCACGGTTTGATGCTTCTGCTTTGACCCCCAGCTACTCACAGATCTTCCGCAGGAATCGATTTTCGGGCTATGACCGAATTGCCGATACTCAGCAACTCAGCGTTGGCGTTTCAACCACCTTGTCGTTCGCTGACACTGGCGCAGAGTTTCTTAAAGCAAGTATCGGGCAGATCTATTACTTCAAGGACCGCAAAGTCATTTTCCAGCCCAAACCCGGCGACGATCCATCGGCTGGTAGCTCGGCACTATTTACTCAATTAAGGCTGGCGTTAAGTTCCAAATTGACGATCAACAGTTCTTTCGAATGGGAACCACGCAAGGGGCGATCCAATCGTGGCAACTTTTCCCTCAAGTACTACCCGGACGATCACAAAATCGTCAATCTGACCTATAGCTACACCAGTCCGGAAGTACAATCGTTTAGTTCCTTTCAGAACCGGGAGGAATCCGATGTTTCATTTATCTGGCCTATCGCAGGGAAATGGAGCGCCATCGGTCGATGGAACTTTGGCTGGGACGATGATCAAACCATAGAGTCATTGTTCGGAGTCGAATACAATGACTGCTGCTGGAAACTTAGAATCGCATTTCGTCGTTTCCTTGAAGATCCGAGGTTACTTGTCATAGTCATAGATGACCCCTCATCTCCCGGGGGGCAAACCGAAATTACGAGGCTGGATAACCGGGCGGACTCCGGAATATTTTTAGAGTTTCAGCTAAAAGGGCTCGCAGACCTGGGAGGAAGGTTGGATCGTTTTCTGGAAGACTCAATCCCCGGCTACCGTGCTAGAGAAAATCGAATAGGAATGCAATGAAACAGTTACTGTTAATCATCGCCACCATTTCCCTGGTGAGCAACTCAATTTATTGTTATCCCGCCCTTATTGTATTGGATCGAATCGCTGCAATTATCGATGATGATGTCATCATGCAATCAGAAATCAACGCCCGCATGAAAGCAGTTAAAGCGCAAATATCAAGCTCACCTAACGGGTCCATTCCCCCTGACGATGTGCTGAGGACTCAAATTGTCGAAAGACTGATCGTCGAGAGCATTCAAATTCAAATGGCTGAACGAGCCGGAGTTAGAATCAGCGACAGGGAGCTTAACGAGGCAATGCGGCGTATTTCCGCCCAGAATGGACTCACCCTGGATCAATTCAAGCTGGCAATAGAACAAGATGGCATCAGCTACGTTGAAATGCGTGATCAAATCCGGCGAGAACTGCTGATGGGTCGCGTGCAGCAAGGGGTGATGCGTAATCGAATTCAAATCTCTGAGCAGCATGTCAGGAACTTTCTTGAATCAGAAGTGGGTGAAGTGATTACAGCGGACGAATATCGTCTGGCACATATATTGTTGCCAAGCCCTTCGGACGCAAATGCGCAGCAGCTAAGTAAGGTCAAGCAACAGGCCGAGGATCTGCGCTCTCAAATCAATGATGGGGCAGATTTCCAGAGCCTTGCGGTCGAAAAATCCGCGGGGAAAAATGCCCTTGAAGGAGGAGATCTCGGTTGGCGCAAACCAGTACAGTTGCCTACCATGTTCTCGGACATTGCCCAGGAGATGGAAGTAGGCGAGGTACGCGGTCCCATAAAAAGTGGTAGTGGCTATCACTTGATCAAGTTACTTCAAAAACGTGGTGCAAAAGCGGAAGGACAGGTAGAGCAGACTCGGGTTCGTCACGTGCTTATTGGACTCTCTGAAATCAGGACTGATGAGGAAGCACGAGAACTGGCGATGAGCTTGAAAGAAGAAGTTGCAAACGGGCGTGCATTTGACGAAATCGCGAGGCTACACTCCGATGACCCTGGTTCCGCACTGAGCGGCGGTGATCTTGGATGGAGCCGGGCCGGAGTATTTGTTCCCGCATTCGAAGATGTGATGAACAATTCTGATGTCAACGAGATCAGTCATGTGTTTCGTTCCGAGCATGGTTACCACTTCCTTGAAGTTACCGGCAGAAGGGTGGAGGACTTCAGTGAACGATTCAAAAAGAACCAGGCGGAGAACTATCTCCGTAACCAGATGTTCGACGAAGAACTTGAATCCTGGTTGAGGGAAATCAGGGACGACGCGTTTGTCGAGATACGAAGCTAAGGGACCTGCCCTGGTCAAACTTGCTGTCACGCCTGGAGAGCCTGCCGGTATTGGCCCCGATTTATGTGTCCAGTCATACACAAATTTCGCAGATCATATCCAGCCAGTTTATTTTGCTGATCCAGGCTTGCTCAGCGAACGGGCAAAGTTATTGGGGATTAGCGTTACATTAAACGATTGGTCTGTCGCCAAGGAATTCGTTGCCAGTGAATTAAATATTTTCCCCATTTCACTACGAGCCCCTTGTGCGGCGGGCAAGCTGGATACTGCAAATGCCCCCTATGTACTGGAGTCCCTTAAGTCAGCGCTTGATAGCTGCCAGGACGGTAGCCTCCAGGCACTGGTCACGGGACCAGTAAACAAAGCAGTAATCAATGATGCTGGATTGCCCTTTAGAGGACACACTGAATGGCTTGGGCAACACACTGGTACCAGCAAAGTGGTGATGATGCTTGTAAGTGGCAGTCTGCGAGTTGCGCTCGCCACGACCCACTTGCCGCTGCGTGAAGTGCCTGATGCCATTAATCGTCAAAGCCTCAAGCGAGTCATCCAAATTACAATGGCGGAACTGGAAAGTAAGTTTGGGATTGACCACCCACGATTACTCGTCTGCGGGCTGAACCCGCATGCGGGAGAAAGTGGCCACATCGGAACAGAAGAAATCGATGTCATCATTCCGGTGCTGAAAGAATTATCGGAAACGGGATTGGATATTGAAGGACCCGTTCCCGCAGACACCGCATTTACACCGCAAAAACTATCCCAGGTAGATGCAGTGCTTGCCATGTACCATGACCAGGGATTACCTGTCCTCAAACACCAGGGGTTCGGAGAGGCAATCAATATCACGCTGGGGTTACCTATCATCAGAACCTCAGTGGATCATGGCACGGCGCTTGATCTGGCGGGCTCTGGTAAAGCCGATAGCGGGAGTCTTGTATGTGCGATCCAATGCGCTACCGAGCTAGTCACCAAACAAACAAGGTGATCATGCGTTCACGCAAACGGTTTGCTCAAAATTTTCTTAACGATCCGAATGTTATCGAGCAGATAGTCGCCGCCATCAACCCAGTCCACACAGATCACATTCTGGAAATTGGTCCCGGGCGAGGGGCGCTCACTGGCAGGCTCCTACGTTCCGGTTGCCATTTGGAACTGGTCGAAATCGATAGGGACCTGGTTGAGTTACTTGAAGGGAAATATCCTGAAGTGACCATCTATTCTGATGATATATTAAAGTTCGACTTTTCCAGACTGACTTCTCTCTCCCCCTCCCTTTCTCCCTCCGCCTCTCTTTCTCCCTCCGCCTCTCTTTCTCCCTCCCCCTCTCTTACTCCCTCCCCCATCAGGGTTGTTGGCAATCTCCCCTACAATATTTCAACTCCATTATTGTTCAGGCTATACCAACAGGGTGAACTTTTCGAAGACCTGATTTTTATGCTTCAACTGGAAGTTGTAAATAGAATCATCGCCGAACCTTCCAACAAAAATTACGGAAGGCTGTCAATCATGAGTCAGTATTATTGTGATGTGGAAAAGTTATTCAATGTCCCATCAAGCGCCTTTACACCGAGCCCAAAAGTTGAGTCCGCTTTAGTCAGGCTAACCCCGAGGCGAGATCCAACTATAAAAGTCAACAACATCGAGCTCCTTGAACAAATCCTTATTGCAGCATTTAGTAAAAGAAGGAAAACCGTACGTAACGCATTAGGATCCTATCTTTCTGAAGAAGATCTGGAGCGACTTAACATTGATGCCAGCTTAAGACCAGAGAATCTTACCCCGAACGATTACGTGCGATGTGCCAACTATTTAACTGACAACTCATCCGGATGAGCACTTATGTTCTCGGAGATATCCAGGGCTGTTTCGATGAACTTAAGAGACTGCTGGAGATGGTCGACTACGATCCTTCTGAAGATCATCTTTGGTTTGTCGGTGACCTGGTCAATCGCGGGGCAAAGAACCTGGAAACCCTGGATTTCATCATGTCACAGGAGCAAGCGATTGTTGTCCTGGGTAACCACGACCTGCACTTTCTCGCTATTGCAGCAGGTGGCCACGATCCTCGCCCAAAAGATACACTCTCGGACCTGCTGGCAAGTCATCGATTACCAGAGATTATCAACTGGTTGCGCCGACGACCCCTGATACACCATGACCACGAATCCGGGATTACCATGGTGCACGCTGGTATCCCACCAATGTGGGACCTCAATACCAGTCTTGAGCGTGCAAAGGAAGTGGAAACTGTATTGCAAAGTGAGGACTACCGTTCTTTTTTACGTGACATGTATGGCAACCAGCCAGATCAATGGCAAGACAACCTTGTCGGTATAGATCGACTTCGAATAATTACCAACTCCTTCAGCAGAATTCGTTTTTGCACCGCAACC
>JAPUGI010000114.1 GCA_027292925.1 Gammaproteobacteria bacterium | reverse complement strand
CAGCAATACCTTATACATTCTCTCCTGGTTCATCCGAGCATCTCCTCGGCCTTCTTAAGCGCACCGACCGTAAACAACACCTTCTCGAACCCGATAAGGTTGACAGGATTTACACCCTGAACATCGATCACATCCACATTCCTGAGGTTGCGTGCTCCCAGGTACAGGTTGTTATCAACTTCCTCGACGACCACCAGGACATTTTCAAGGTTCAATCCTTTCAACCTCGCCTGTACCTGTTTGGTCTTTGGGGCATCGACGATAAAATCTTCAGTGACCACAAGTCGATCCTGTCGAATTAGCTCCGACAATATGGATTGCATGGCACCTCGAAACATTTTCTTGTTTACTTTTTGAGAGTGATCTTTTGGTTTCGCCGCGAAGGTCACACCACCACCGCGCCAGATGGGGCTACGAATGGTTCCTGCTCGTGCACGACCGGTGCCTTTCTGCCTGAAAGGTTTACGACCACCACCATTTACTTCAGAGCGAGTCTTCTGTGCTCTTGAGCCCTGACGAGTGCCCGCCATAAAAGCTACAACTACCTGGTGCACCAATGCTTCGTTGAACTGACGACCAAACGTGGACTCGGAAACATCAACTGCTTTATCAGTTAGTCCCTTGCCTGGTTCTGAAATATTGAGATTCAAGATTGCACCCCCGCTTAATTCTGGCCTTTGACGGCTGGTTTTACGATCACATCACTACCCTTTGCCCCAGGAACTGCGCCCTTTACCAGCAGCAGATGGTTTTCCTGGTCAACACTTATAATTTCCAATGTCTGGGTGGTAACTTTTACTGCACCCATGTGTCCCGCCATCTTCTTGCCTTTGAACACACGACCAGGCGTTTGACACTGACCAATAGAACCTGGCGCCCGGTGCGACAGCGAGTTGCCATGGGTTGCATCCTGCATCTGGAAGTTGTGCCTCTTAACGACACCTGCGAATCCCTTACCTTTGGATTGTCCAGATACATCAACTTTTTGACCTTCTTCGAAGGCCTCGACGGTCAAGGTATCACCTACCTTAATCTCTTCGTCCGGGGAGCATCGCAGTTCAGTTAAACCCTGTCCCGCCTCTACATTGGCCTTGCTAAAATGCCCAGCAACCGGTTTTGTCACATTTGAAGCCTTTACGGTTCCATGTGTAATTTGGATCGCAGTGTAACCATCAGAATCTAATGTCTTGACTTGAGTTACCCTGTTAGGCGTTGCTTCAATAACAGTCACAGGTATTGACACTCCTTCTTCTGTGAAGATTCGGGTCATACCTCGTTTAATTCCAACAATTCCGATTGTCATTTTTTCGCTCCGTCAAACATCAGCCCAGATTAATCTGAACTTCTACACCCGCTGCAAGATCTAGCTTGGTTAGAGCATCCACGGTCTTCTCGGTGGGCTCGATTATGTCCAGCAGCCGTTTATGCGTTCTTATTTCATACTGATCCCTTGCGTCTTTATCCACGTGGGGTGAAATTAATACCGTGAATTTCTCCGTTCGGGTCGGCAACGGGATTGGACCCCGCACTTGCGCGCCCGTCCTCTTCGCAGTGTTCACTATTTCCTGCGTAGAGATATCAATAAGACGATGGTCAAAGGCCTTAAGTCGAATTCTAATTCTCTGGTTCTGCATTCACGCATCTCCCATTGAGGCGAACAAACACGTTTAATTCATGTATGTAACTGATATTTAAGACAAAAAACCACCTTCCCCCAGAAAAGGGAAGGCGCATTCCATGGATGCCCTTGCTTGATTTCAAGCTACCCGTGGCTTCAAATCGAAGCCCTGTTTTATAACGAAGCCGTTCGGCTCCTTTTTACACTTGCACGAGGCCTACCGGCCTGCGTTTACCCTGGTCAAAGCCTGCTAGCGTCTCATTACTATAGCTACCAGCTCCGGGGGGCGCATCATACCCGCCCTCCCAGCCAAATACCACCCAAAATTAAGGAACCTCTGATCAACTATTCATTGATCTTGGTTACCACGCCAGCACCCACGGTTCGGCCACCCTCGCGAATTGCAAACCGCTGACCTTCTTCCATCGCTATCGGTGCAATCAGTTCAACCTTCATCAAGACATTGTCCAGGTATCGGGTATCATCTTGCCTTGCTAATAACTGCCTCCGCGATGCTGTCAGGTACTTCTTTGTACCTTTCAAACTCCATTGAGAAAGTTGCCCGCCCCTGTGTAGCTGACCGCATATCGGTTGCATATCCGAACATTTCAGACATTGGAACCTCAGCACGAACTGCTTTACCTGCCGCAACGTCTTCCATTCCGAGTACGATCCCACGACGCCTGTTAAGGTCGCCAACAATGTCCCCGTAGTAATCTTCCGGTGTCACTACTTCAACCTTCATGACAGGCTCAAGTAGAACAGGGTTCGCTTCAAGCGCACCTGATCGAAGTGCCATTGAGCCAGCCACCTTAAATGAAATTTCACTGGAATCTACATCATGGTATGAACCATCGTAGAGTGTGGCTTTTATACCTTGCAGCGGGTAGCCAGCCAGTACGCCATTTGCCATCTGTTCAGCTATCCCTTTATTCACCGCGCTGATGTACTCTCGTGGCACTACGCCGCCAACAATTTCATCGACAAATTCATAATCAGCATCCTTAAGCGGTTCCAGCCTTAACCACACGTGACCATATTGACCCCTGCCGCCTGTCTGCCTAACAAACTTACCTTCAATTTCAACTGTTTCCCTGATGGTCTCGCGATAAGCAACCTGGGGTTTACCAATATTCGCCTCAACACCGAATTCACGTTTCATCCTCTCAACCAGGATATCGAGATGCAGTTCGCCCATACCACCAATTATTGTCTGACCCGATTCTTCATCCGTCTTCACACTGAAAGAAGGGTCTTCCGCAGCAAGCTTTCCAAGGGCTACACCCATTTTTTCCTGGTCCGCCTTTGATTTGGGTTCAACCGCAACGTGTATCACCGGTTCTGGAAATTCCATCCTTTCCAGTGTGATGACGTTATCTTCATCAGTAAGTGTATCTCCAGTGGTTGCTCGCTTAAGGCCAATGGCTGCCGCGATGTCCCCGGCGCGAACCTCCTTTATTTCCTTTCGATCATTGGAATGCATCTGAACCATTCGACCGATTCTTTCCCTGCGGTTCTTACCGGGGTTAAAAACGAAGTCACCAGAATTCAATACGCCTGAATAGACCCGGAAAAACGTCAATGCACCCACAAACGGATCAGTAGCAATCTTAAATGCCAGGGCTGCAAAAGGCTCATCGTCACTGGCACGCCGTTCGGCTACCGTACCATCCTTATCATCAAGGAAACCTTTGATAGGTTTTACTTCATCCGGAGCAGGAAGGTAGTCGATGACCGCATCGAGCATTGTTTGCACACCTTTGTTCTTGAATGCCGCCCCGCATAAAGCTGGCACTATATCGTTAGCAATGGTTCGGATTCGTATGCCTTTCCTAATTTCATCGTCTGTCAATTCACCTTCTTCGAGATATTTTTCCGTGAGGTCATCATTAGCTTCGGCAGCAGCCTCGACCAGCTTCTCGCGATATTCTCGTGCCAGGGTCAGCAGATCTTCAGGGATTTCACGCTCTTCGTAGGTGAGGCCAAGATCTTCTTCATTCCAGAAGATAGCTTTCATCTTGACAAGATCGATTACACCTTTGAATTTTTCTTCGGCCCCGATAGCCAGCTGAATCGGTATTGGAGTGGAGCCAAGCCGTTCTTCGATCTGGTCGACTACTTTAAGAAAATCGGCACCCGCCCGATCCATCTTGTTGACGAATACAATTCGCGGCACTTCATATCGATTGGCTTGACGCCAAACTGTCTCAGACTGAGGCTCAACCCCGGAGGTTCCACAGAAAACTACAACCGCACCATCCAGAACCCTTAAAGATCGTTCAACCTCAATGGTGAAGTCAACATGACCCGGCGTGTCTATGATGTTGATTCGATGTTGCTCAAACTGTTGATTGGTCCCTGCCCAGAAGGTCGTCGTTGCAGCGGAGGTAATTGTTATTCCTCTTTCCTGCTCCTGATCCATCCAGTCCATGACAGCCGCGCCGTCATGAACCTCGCCTAACTTGTAGGACAATCCTGTATAGAAAAGTATGCGTTCAGTAGTAGTGGTTTTTCCTGCATCAACATGCGCGACGATACCAATATTTCTGTATCTTTTAATGGGTGTCGTTCTTGGCACTTTGAAAATCCCCGTGTGTTAGCTTGCTTCTACTGAACAGCTTTAATGAATTGTCTTGAAACGGTTTTAGAATCGGCTCTTAGAATCGGTAGTGTGCAAAAGCCCTGTTTGCTTCTGCCATGCGATGAGTATCTTCACGCTTGCGAACTGCAGCGCCTCGACCTTCTGCGGCATCCATCAGCTCACCGGCAAGGCGCATCGCCATGGATTTTTCACCTCGCTTTCTCGCGGAATCGACAAGCCAGCGCATCGCCAGCGCTGTGCGCCTGGAGGGTCTGACTTCAACCGGAACCTGGTAGGTAGCACCTCCGACTCGTCGTGATTTGACTTCCAAAGACGGCGCTATCGCCTCCAGGGCAGCATCAAACACTTCCAACGGATCACCACTGGTGCGTTCCTGAATTCTATCCAGGGCACCATATACGATTTTTTCAGCTACGGATTTTTTACCATTGACCATGACGTGATTCATGAATTTGGCCAGTGTCTGGTTGCCATACTTTGGGTCAGGCAATATTTCCCGTTTCGCGGGAACTCTACGTCTAGGCATTACTTTTCTACTCTCTTCAGGTTAATCGAGATCTCTCTTTAGACTCGGCCTTACTCTGGCCTCAGATGTAACCAGCGTGACTTTCAATTATTGATTCAGTTGTAAATTTAGGTTTTAGGTTTTTTGGTTCCGTATTTAGAGCGACCTTGCATCCTGTCGCTGACGCCTGTGGTATCCAGTGTCCCGCGGATAGTGTGATAACGCACACCCGGCAAGTCCTTAACACGACCGCCGCGAATGAGTACCACCGAGTGCTCCTGCAAGTTATGACCTTCACCACCGATGTAGGAAGTCACTTCAAAACCATTGGTCAGGCGAACCCGACAAACCTTGCGTAGCGCTGAATTAGGCTTCTTGGGTGTCGTGGTGTACACACGGGTACATACGCCGCGTTTCTGCGGACAAGATTGCAAAGCAGGGACGCCACTCTTGGTGACTTTCCTTTTCCTCGGCTTTCGAACCAATTGACTGATTCTTGCCATATAAAAATAACTCCAGTTTTCTTTCAATTAAGGCTTACGTTTGCACCCACCGTAAGCGAGGCGGAATTCTAATGACCTCGACCGATCCAGTCAACCGGGTCAGAGGAAAAATTCAGGGAGTTTTTACTCCCCAATTTTTCAGGAACCCCCGGAACTCAACGCTTCACTCAAGGCCTGTTCTACGTCACTGACACTGACGGCTTGACGCTCCTCTTTACGGGCTTCTTTTTTAAGTCGCCTGTCTTCGTGATATTTAAGACCAGTTCCAGCCGGTATCAAACGACCCACGATGACATTCTCTTTGAGACCACGCAGGTAATCGCGTTTTCCAGTCACTGCAGCTTCTGTCAGGACCCTGGTGGTTTCCTGGAAGGAGGCGGCGGAAATAAACGACTCAGTGGCAAGCGCAGCCTTCGTGATGCCTAGCAACACTCGCTGTCCCTTAACCTGCTGTTTGTCTTCCTCGGCTAAGCGATCATTTTCTTCGAGGAAACGGACATGCTCAACCTGTTCCCCCTTAATCATGGTGGAATCACCTGGTTCACTGATTTCAACTTTCCGCAGCATCTGGCAGACAATCACTTCGATGTGCTTATCGTTGATCTTGACGCCCTGTAGCCGATAAACGTCCTGAATCTCCTTGACGATGTAATTGGCCAGTGCATAGATGCCTTTCAAACGGAGGATATCGTGGGGATTTTCAGGCCCATCAGATACAACCTCACCTTTCTCTACATGCTCACCTTCAAAGACAGTCATGTGACGCCATTTTGGTATGAGCACTTCATAGTGATCTGAACCCTCAGGCAGATTACTCGTGTCGCTTGGAGTAATTACCAGGCGCCGTTTACCCTTGGTTTCCTTTCCGAAGCTGATCGTACCGGTAATTTCTGCAAGCACTGCTGATTCTTTCGGCTTACGCGCTTCAAACAGGTCCGCTACACGGGGCAACCCACCCGTTATGTCCCTGGTCTTTGATCCTTCCTGTGGAATTCGCGCAATAACATCGCCTATTGCGATGTGATCACCATCTTCCAGGCTCAGGATCGCGTTCGCCTCCAGGAAATAGTGCGCGGGTACGTCCGTTCCCGCCAATAGCAGGTCTTTACCTGCATCATCGACAAGACGAACTGCAGGTCGGATATCCTTGCCGGAACTCGGTCGATCCTTGGGATCGATTACCGAAATACTGGACAAACCAGTCAGTTCATCAGTTTGACGACGGATGGTGATACCTTCTTCCATCCCTTCGAAAACCACTTTTCCCTCAACTTCGGTCACGATCGGGTGAGTATGTGGATCCCAGTTCGCGATAACTTCCCCTGCCTCAATATGTTCGTCATTACCTTTCTTGAGGATGGCACCATAGGGCAGCTTGTATCGTTCCCTTTCACGTCCGGATTCATCTTCAACGACGGCAATTTCACCTGAGCGTGAAACCGCAACCAGTTCCCCACTGGCTTTCTGGATCGTCTTTAAGTTGTGCAATCGAACCATGCCTGCATGTTTGACCTGTACATTATCGATTGCAGTCGCTCTTGAAGCTGCTCCGCCAATATGGAAGGTGCGCATAGTCAGCTGCGTGCCAGGTTCACCAATGGACTGGGCGGCGATAACACCGATGGCTTCACCAATATTGACCAGATGACCACGACCCAGATCCCGGCCATAGCACATACTGCAGATACCATATCTTGTATCACAGGAGATGGCACTGCGAACCAGGATTTCATCAACATTGAGATCTTCAAGCAGCTCACACCACTTTTCATCAATCTGTGTTCCACTGGGAATCAGCACCTCGTCACCAGCAGCATTAAATACATCTTCTGCAACTACACGGCCCAGCACTCGATTACCTAAGGCTTCGACTACATCACCACCCTCGATGACCGCAGTCATCAGCACGCCACTTTGTGAACCACAATCGTTTTCTGTCACGACGAGATCCTGGGCAACATCAACCAGACGCCTTGTCAGATAACCTGAGTTGGCTGTTTTAAGTGCCGTATCTGCAAGACCTTTTCGTGCTCCGTGAGTCGAAATAAAGTATTGCATGACGGACAAACCTTCACGGAAATTAGCGGTAATTGGCGTTTCAATAATCGAGCCATCAGGCTTGGTCATCAAACCACGCATACCTGAAAGCTGACGAATCTGAGCGGGAGACCCCCGGGCACCTGAATCCGAGTACATCCAAACACTGTTAAATGATGTCTGCTCTTCTTCCTCACCGTCACGGTTGATCACTTTTTCCTTGCTCAACGTATCCATCATGGCAGTCCCGACCTGGTCGTTAGCCCGGGTCCAGATGTCGATAACCTTGTTGTACTTTTCACCCTGGGTCACCAGACCAGAAGCAAATTGGGATTCAATTTCCCTGATTTCGTCTTCCGCGTCACTGATGATTTTTGCTTTTTCTTGCGGAATGACGAAGTCATCCACACCAATTGAAGAACCCGAACGAGTAGAGAAGTCATATCCCATATACATCAACTGGTCTGCGAAAATAACTGTTTCCTTCAATCCTACTGTTCGATAACAAAGGTTGATCAAACGTGAAATATCTTTGCTGCCCATGGTGTCATTAACATGTTTGAAGGCAATACCGTCGGGCACAACTTCGTAAAGTAGTGCACGACCGGCAGTCGTATCATGCACACTTGTGATGGTTTCGAACTCTCCATCGCCCTGCTTGATAACCTCAGTGACACGAACCTTAACCTTGGCTTGAAGACCAACCTTGCCAGTTTGGTAAGCCCGGCTAACTTCTCCAACATCAGCGAATATCATTCCCTCACCAACATCGTTAATTCGTTCACGCGTCATCCAATAGACACCCAAAACGACATCCTGCGAGGGAACGATGATAGGTTCACCATCTGCTGGAAGCAGTACGTTATTGGTAGACATCATCAACGCGCGTGATTCAAGCTGCGCCTCGAGTGTAAGTGGCACGTGTACCGCCATTTGATCGCCATCAAAATCGGCGTTGTAGGCAGTACAGACCAGGGGATGCAATTGAATTGCCTTACCTTCAATCAGAACGGGCTCAAATGCCTGGATTCCCAGTCGATGTAATGTTGGTGCACGATTTAACAGCACGGGATGCTCGCGGATAACTTCAGCAAGGATATCCCAGACCTCGGCAGTTTCCCGCTCAACCATTTTCTTGGCTGCTTTGATGGTGGTGGCCAGACCTTTTGCTTCCAGCTTGCCAAATATAAAGGGTTTGAACAGTTCCAGCGCCATCTTCTTGGGAAGACCACACTGATGCAGGCGTAAAGTCGGGCCAACTACAATGACTGAACGGCCCGAGTAATCCACTCGTTTTCCAAGCAGGTTCTGACGAAAACGGCCTTGCTTGCCCTTAATCATGTCTGCCAAAGACTTCAATGGCCGCTTGTTGGTACCGGTGATAGCACGGCCTCGTCTCCCATTGTCAAGCAGCGCATCGACGGCTTCTTGCAGCATGCGTTTTTCATTACGCACAATGATGTCGGGTGCTGAAAGATCTAACAGCCGCTTAAGGCGATTATTTCGGTTGATGACACGACGGTACAAATCGTTCAGATCCGATGTTGCAAATCGACCACCCTCAAGTGGTACCAGGGGGCGCAAATCCGGTGGAAGAACAGGCAACACAGTAAAGATCATCCACTCGGGCTTGTTACCAGACTTCACGAACGCTTCCATCAATTTCAAGCGCTTGGTCAGCTTCTTGATCTTGGTTTCTGAATTGGTTTGTGGGAGTTGCTCACGGATAACAGCAATTTCTTCATCAATATCCATATCCTTCATCAAATCCTGGATGGCTTCGGCACCCATCTTGGCTCCGAACTCATCGCCGAACTCTTCCAGCGCTTCATAATATTGTTCATCGGTAAGCAGCTGAC
>JAPUGI010000113.1 GCA_027292925.1 Gammaproteobacteria bacterium | reverse complement strand
GAGAGAGCGGCAGCTAATCAATGAGTTTGTACCACAAGAATCTGCAACCATTGCGCTAACGACGCAGGCACGTGCCTACATTGAAAGGCGTGTCAATGAAGCCGCGGAAAATTTGTTTGAACGACAGACATGCACGATTTGCCACGAGATTACTCAAGATAACAGCCATGAAATTCCGTGGATAGTTCGACCGGTGAGATTGACTACAGATTGGTTTCCGATGGCTGAATTCTCTCATGACAGTCACAAGAATATGCAATGTAGTGGTTGCCATGAAGCGGAACCTTCTGCCCTGGCAACCGATGTACTGATACCTGAAATTGGGTCCTGTCGTACTTGTCATGGTGGAGAAGATGCGAGTGATCGGCTACAAAGTTCGTGTATTACTTGCCATAAATTCCACCTTGATGAGGGACAGCCCATGGGTGCTCATGTTGCTGTTGATGGCATGGGGAACCCGATGGGTAGACCTGGTGCTATCACGACGAAATAGGGACTACCAAGGCGATAGATGATAACGGGGGAAATGGGGTCGATGGGAACGAGTAGTCATTTGGTATTGGCGATTATATTGACCCTGCTTCTCTGCGCTTGCGGTGGCGGCGGAGGTGGTGGCAGCGTCGCTGCAGAACAATCTGCTGTTAATGCTCCAGTTGTATCAGGCACGCCAGCGACCTGTGCAGATAATTGCTTTCTCAGCGCCACCGATGTCGAGCAGATAATAGGTCAGGCTGTGGCTGAAGCATCGCAAGGCAATGCCAGGGCGACTATTGCCGTGGTGGACCGGGTTGGTAATGTACTTGGTGTTTTTCAGATGTCGGGAGCAGATGAATTCATCACGGTGACTTCAACTGCGCAGTTAGGTGGTCCGATCGTTGGCGGGTTGGAGAGTCTGAACTTTATACCAGCAAGTCTCGCAGCAATCGCAAAAGCCGTGACAGGCGCTTATCTTTCCACCAGTGGAAACGCATTCACGACCCGAACGGCTAGCCAGATAATTCAGGAAAACTTTAATCCTGGTGAGCGGGACGTGCCATCGGGACCCTTGTTTGGAGTTCAATTTAGTCAACTACCCTGTAGCGATTTTTCCCAGCGATTCACAGTGGGCGTTGGTCCTGGTCCACATCGCTCACCGCTTGGATTGTCGGCAGATCCGGGCGGGTTGCCACTGTATATAGATGGGGTCGCGGTTGGTGGTGTCGGCATCATCGCCGATGGCATTTATGGATTGGATAAAGACATTACTGATTTTGATAATGATCTGGACGAAATCCTGGCCACTGCTGCGACCGTTGGTTATGCGGCGCCTTTGGAAATTCGTGCTGATCAGATAACTATTGTTGGTAAGACCGCAAGATATAGTGATTTCTTTGTTGAAGGTCTGTCTTCTTCACCCGGCGATTCCCTGGGGCTTGAAACTCTTGCTGCATCTGGTGTTGGATCTTTGTTAGCAGTCCCGGGTTATTTTGACGGCACGGCGACCCTGTCGGGCACCGTCTTCGGCAATAGTCCTTCGGGTATACGTCCTGCTGATCCAGAGGTCTTCATCAATGCCAATGGCGAAAGTCTGGATGCCTTTGTTTTTGTTGATGCCGGTAACCAGAATCGATTTCCCGCAACAGACGCGACAGATGAGCCTGGCGGAGATCCTGCCAACCGCCTGACCGCCGAAGAAGTGCAAACGATATTGAATGAAGCCATCGATGTGGCGAATCAATCCCGGGCGCAAATCAGGGTACCAGTGGGTACCCAGGCAAGGGTGACTGTCTCTATCGTGGATACCGCCGGAAATATCGTAGGAATGGGACGAACCCGGGATGGACCGGTATTCGGTGCAGATGTATCTTTGCAGAAAGCTCGTACGGCAACATTTTTTTCAGGAACAGGCCGGACTGATGGTCAGGCGCCAGCGGATCTTCTGCGTGCATTGCCGGACCCGATATACATGAGGCCATTGCCTGAACCGATAAATCTAGCTGATTTGGGCAGTCTTGATACACCGGATCCACGGTTTTCGGACTATGTCACCGCCCTACAGTTATTTCTTGGGGACCCAGGTGCCCTTGAATCAACGGGTGCTAATGTTGCCTTTGCGGACAGATCAGGTGGTAATCTATCCCGGCCTAACTACCCGGATGGTCCTGCAGATGGTCCCCCTGGACCGTTGAGTAAACCTCCCGGCGAGTGGAGTATTTTCAGTGATGGTTTGCAGTTGGACCTGGTTTATAACTCGGTGATCCAGCATGTCGCGTTTGTATTAGGCGCTGTTGGTGATGTGCCACAAAATTGCACCGGCAATACCGGATTTGCAGACACTGATCCTTTCACCGTCATCAATTCTTTTTCAAATCTGCCCAACGGGATTCAGATCTTCCCCGGCAGTGTGCCTATATATCGTGGTAATACGCTGGTCGGTGGTGTTGGTGTTTCGGGCGATGGCGTTGATCAGGACGATATGATTTCTTTTCTGGGGCTGCACCGGGCAGGCTTGCGACTCAATACTGGCGTTGGTAATGCACCACCGGAAATTAGAGCGGATACACTGGATATTCCGAACCAGAGTTCACGTTTACGCTATGTGAATTGTCCACAGCTGCCATTTATCAATAACAGTGATACCGAGGTGTGTAATGGTATTTAGCATTCCCATCATACTATTTGTTGCATCTCTTGCATCGGCAGAGTTGGCAGCTGGGACGGATGAGGGACTGCAACCAGCAAGTCGCCTGTGCGCAGACCCGGGCGAACGGCCAGCCCGAAGGCGACCGGGGATGCCGGTGGATGAATACCAGCTACCGCCCTGCGAAGACGAGCGCGAAGGTGTGGAGCCCTGGATTGATCCCTTTGATTTGGGTCCACCTGTTCCAGATCGATGGCGGATAGTCGAAACAATCGGCATCAAGACAAACTTGTGGGACCCCTACAGTGGTCATAACCCCCTCAAGGGTGATATGCCCATGTGGGGCCATGACTGGTATTACAGCATCATTGCGGTTTCTGACACTATCGTCGAACCGAGACGATTTCCTATCCCGGTGGGTGGTGCCACAACAACACGACCAGGGAGCCTGGATACTATTGGACGAGGAGAGACAACAATATTTGCCCAAAACCTGATTCTGGAGAATGTCATCTATAAAGGGGATACCGTTTTCCGGCCACCGGATTGGGAATTCAGATTTACACCGGTGTTTAATATCAATCAGGTTCATGCTGACGAGAAAGGGATACTGAATGTCGATCCTGGCAAGGGAGGCCGTTCATCGAGAAGGCGTCGAGATACCTTTATGGGGGTGCAGGCCCTGTTCGTCGATTATCATATACGCAATGTCTCGGATCGGTATGACTTTGATAGCGTCAGGGTAGGTATTCAGCCCTTCTCCAGTGATTTTCGGGGCTTCCTGTTTCAGGATTCCCAATTTGGAGTACGATTTTTTGGTACTCGAAATAACAATGTCTTTCAATATAACCTCGCCTGGTTTCGGCGCCTAGAGAAGGACACCAACTCAGGCTTGAATGATGTCACCCAGGCATTGAGGGATGATGATATCTTCGTAGTTAATGTCTACTGGCAGGATTTTCTGAAGTTGGGTGTATTCTCCCAGGCGACTATTCTGCATAACCGCAATCGCGAGGGAGGACAGACAGAGTACGACAAAAACGGATTTATCCAGCGACCCTCATCTCTCTTCGACGAGAGAACCAGAAACTATGATGTCACCTATTTCGGATATAGTGCGGATGGCCATTTTGATCGGTTGAACCTGACGACATCCTTGTATTACGCCTACGGAGAACAGGAAAGTACACGTTTGCGTTCTGTAGACGAAGAGATTCGTGCCTGGTTTGTTGCCACCGAGTTGTCCATGGACTTTGATTGGTTCCGCCCACGTTTCTCTTTCCTCTGGGCGTCCGGGGATGATGATCCGTTCGATCGAAAAGCAGAAGGGTTTGATGCGGTGTTTGAGAATCCACAGTTTGCCGGGGCGGATACCAGCTTTTGGATTCGCCAGAACGTGCCCTTGATCGGTGGTGGCGGCGTCGCCCTTTCAGGTCGCAATAGTGTGCTGGCATCTCTGAGACCGAGCAAGGAGCAAGGACAGTCGAACTTTATCAACCCGGGCATCCGGCTGATAGGATTTGGCGCCGATGCTGACCTGATGCCTCAATTGCGATTGTCATTCAATTTAAACCATATTGTGTTTGATTCAACCCGGGTGTTAGAGAGCGTGCGGCAACAAGGCTCGATCAGTGATGTACTGGGGCAGGATGTGTCATTGTCACTTACCTGGAGACCCTACATGACCCAAAATATAGTTATGCGGCTATCTGCAGCAGCACTGATTCCGGGCGATGGGTTCGATGATCTATACGGTGATGACGCAGATATGCCATATTCAGTGTTGTTGAACGTGGTACTAATGTATTGATGAGCAGGATACTTAACAGATTTTTATTCTTCTTCGCTATCCTGGTTAGCTGGAATGGTTTTGTATCAACTGTGGTTGCATCGGAAAGCCATCTACATGTTGAAAGACACTATGCAGAAATCCCGCCTGCACCGAGATCCCAGTCAGTTGAGTCCGCAAACAACAAGAGTAAGGGGTGTCAGTCTTGCCACTCGGCTACTGACAGTTCCACTATGCACGAAAGCCCCGGTGTTGTTCTGGGCTGCACCGATTGTCATGGAGGCGATGCGACTGTGTTCGCGCAAACAGGTGATATGCATAACCACGAGTTGATGGA
Organism: Gammaproteobacteria bacterium; assembly: GCA_027292925.1. GTDB lineage: Bacteria > Pseudomonadota > Gammaproteobacteria > Pseudomonadales > Azotimanducaceae. The sequence goes on along the minus strand of JAPUGI010000113.1, from coordinate 6,814 downwards.
ACAAGCTCATGTCCTGCCCAGCTACCCGGAAGATTGGCACTATCCTCATAGTGCAAACCCCAAGGCGAGTTATGCGCTATTGAACCGCGAGGCCAAAGAATTTGTCCGCTTTGTTAACCCATCTGATCTACGAGTTGCAGAAGACGCATGCGGTGCTTGCCACCTGGAGATTGTCCAGGCAGCCAAGAGAAGCATCATGGCTACCGGCGCCTTGCTGTTTGGTGCAGCGACCTATGCCAATGGCATCCTGCCTCTGAAAAAGTATATTTTGGGAGAAGCCTATACGCCTGATGGTGAGCCTAGCGCGATAATGGGCCCGCCACTGAAAGACCCGGATGAAAGTTGGAAGAAGTACGGTGTGCTTCCGGCTCTGTTCCCACTGCCATCCTGGGAGACAACGCCACCCGGAGACATATTCAGGGTATTCGAGCGAGGAGGCCGGAATATAACTAACCTCTTCCCGGAAACGGGGTTACCCAATTCACTGGGGTTGCTTCAGAGGATCGAGGAACCCGGCAGGCCCGACTTCAGGCAATCCAATCGTGGGCCGGGTACCGGTGGCAGAATTTCCGTACCCGTGTTGAATGTTCACAAGACACGGCTGAATGATCCTTTGATGTGGTTCCTTGGAACAAATGATAATCCTGGTGACTACCGGACTTCCGGATGTGGAGCCTGTCATGTCGTTTATGCCAACGACCGGGATCCGAGGCATTCCGGTCCATATGGTAAATTTGGTCATACCGGGTTGACTCAAACGCAAGATCCTACCATCGACAAGACCGAAGAAGGCCACCCCCTAAAACATTCATTTACGAGAGCGATACCGACAGCGCAATGTATAACCTGCCACATGCACCAGCCGAACATGTTCGTCAACACCTACCTTGGGTACACCATGTGGGATTACGAATCTGATGCGCCATTCATGTTTCCTGAAAAGCAACGGTACCCAACGGACAAAGAGATCTGGGAAATCAATGAACGAAATCCTGAAGGAGCAGCTGTTCGTGGTAAGTGGTCGGACCAGAAATTCTTACGGAACGTATCGAAGCTAAATCCCGAACTTAAAAATACACAGTTTGCTGACTATCATGGTCATGGCTGGAATTTCAGGGCGGTGTTCAAGAAGGACAGAAAAGGCAATCTACTTGACGCTGATGGCGGAATCGTTGAGCCGGATGATCCTGAGAAGTTTTCAAAAGCCGTTCATATGTCCAGCATTCATTTGGATGTGGGCATGCACTGCGTGGATTGCCACTTTGCACAAGACAATCATGGTAATGGACATATCTATGGTGAAGTTGCCAATGCTGTTGAAATTGATTGTGTGGATTGTCATGGAACTGCTGATGCATATCCGACTTTAAAGACCTCTGGACCAGCGGCGCCGCCAGGGGGTACAGATCTCAGCCTGATTCGTAACCCGGATGGCAAATCCAGATTCAGTTGGCGAGATGGCAAGCTGTTTCAACGCAGTTTGTTGTGGTCGGACAAGGAGTGGGAACTCAGCCTGGTGAAAAATTCGGTAGATAAAAATCATGCAGACTACAATGAAAAGGCAGCCCGCGCGAAGCTTATGTCTAGAAACTCAACGACCCAGCAATGGGGTGGTTACGTAAGTGAAGATAATCGTGCACATGGTTATGACACCATGGAATGTTATACCTGTCATCAGTCCTGGACCACGAGTTGTGGAGGCTGTCACTTGCCCATTCAGGCGAATTGGAAGACCGAAAGGCTTCACTATGAGGGTGGTGCAACTCGTAACTATGCGACTTACAATCCCCAGGTGGTTCGGGACCAGATATTCATGCTGGGGCGGCGTGGCAAGATCAATGGCGGTCGTATCGCACCGTTAAGGTCAAGTTCTGGACTGATTCTTTCTTCGACTAATTCAAATCGGGAAAAAATTTATGTACAGCAGCCTCCGATTTCAGCAAGCGGATATAGTTCGCAAGCGATAAACCCGCATTTTGCTCACACAGTACGCAAGACCGAGACCAGGGTCTGTTCTGATTGTCATCTATCAGAAAATAATGATAACAATGCAATCATGGCGCAAACCCTTGGTTTTGGAACTGATTTTATAGATTTTATCGGGTTTCATTCCTATGTCGGTACCGACGGTAGCGTTGAGGCGGTACAGGTTACAGAGTGGGAGGAGCCGCAAGCCGTGATCGGAAGCTATCTGCAGAAATATGCATACCCCGATTTCTATCGGGCGCATATTGATAAAGGTAAAAAACTGGAGATCGGACATAGCCACAGATCGGGTGAGGTCAACTGCCTGCAACTTCGTGGTGAATATCTCTATGCGGCAGCAGGCAAGAAAGGGTTGCAGGTTTACGATGTTGCATCGATTGCCAACAAAGGTGTTAGTCAGCGGATTATCACCTCTCCAGCATCGCCTGTTGGACAGAACACATCGATCAAGAGTACCGATGCAACTTGTCTTTCAATGCTGACAACACAACCTATTGCACCAGCACGTAATGAAGGTGAGTTGATGCGTGATGTGAATCAGGAGAAGCCTTTCCATCCAATATACAACTACATTGTTATCACTGATTCTGTAGAAGGCATTATCTTGACGGATGTAAATACTTTATCTGATGGTGAACCTCGCAACAATTTCCTGGAACGTGCTGTCACATGGAATGAACAGGGCATTTTGGATGGTGCGCGTGATATCGAAGTGGGTGGGCACTATGCGTATATTGTTGCCGATGCGGGGCTTGTCATCATGGATCTGGATACTCCGCTGGAGCCACGTCATGTGGCAACGGTGCCTCTCAACAGGGGCCGAGCGGTCTTTCAACAGTTCAGGTTCCTTTTTGTGACCGATGCCGATGGATTGAAAAGCATCGATATTAGTTCACCGGAAGAGCCTGCCCTTGTTCAGGACAATACGATAGAACTTGGCGATGCTCATCGAGTATTCGTTGCACGAACCTATGCTTATGTTGCTGCTGGAAAGGATGGGCTCGTCATCGTAGACGTGACTAACCCGCGGAAGATGAAGTACTTTTCAACACTATCTGACAATATTGTTGATGCGCGAGATGTCGTTGTTGCTTCAACCAATGCCAGTTTGTTCGCTTATGTGGCGGATGGTGTTGGAGGCTTAAAAGTGGTGCAACTTACTTCGCCTGATTCTCAGCCGAGATACTATGGTTTCAGCCCGGAACCCGTTCCCGAGGTGATCGCGCAATATCAAACCAGCCATCCCGCGCTTGGGTTATCCAGAGGTCTGGAACGAGACCGGGCGGTCGATGAGACTGGAGGACAGGTCGCCGTTTTCAGTCGGGTTGGATCAGGACCACTTTCAGAGTCAGACATGAAACGCTTGTACCTGAATGGGGACGGTGAACTGTGGTTTGTCTCTGACACTCATGTGGAAGAAAAGCATGAGAAAACGATGCCTCCTGGCAAATCATCTTTCATTAATGCGTTTGGAGAAAAACTTGAGCCAATCAGGCTATTAAATCAATCGGGTGAAGACCAATGACCAATCAACGGGGTTTCATTTTAGGATTCCTGCTGTTTTCGATGCATATTGGTGCAGTCGCTGAACTACCACAGTATAGCGATGAGTCACACCTGGGAGTAGCCAGTTGCGCTTCGAGTGTGTGCCATGGTTCCGTGAGGCCGAGGAGTAGTACAGGCATTTTGCAGAATGAATATGTTGTTTGGAGTCGGCTCGATCGACACAAGAATGCATACAGCACATTATTATCGGCAGAATCGAAGAAAATTGCGCACAATTTGGGTCTTAAAAATGCCCATGAAGCTGATATCTGCCTCGATTGCCACGCGGACAATGTTGCTGTTGGCAAAAGAGGGTCAAGATTCCAGATAGAGGATGGTATTGGTTGCGAGGCTTGCCACGGTGGCGCAGAGAACTACCTGACCAGTCACACGGACAAGGGTGTATCAAGAGATCAGAATATAAGTAACGGACTCTATGCGACGGATCAAATCGCGAAACGTGCGGCGCTCTGTTTTTCTTGTCATATCGGAAGTGAAGAGAAGATTGCAAGCCATGAAATTATGGGTGCAGGGCATCCCAGACTCTCCTTCGAGTTGGACACTTTCGGTGTGTTACAACCTGCTCATTATGTTGTCGATAAAAAATACAGCGAGCGAAAATGGGCAGGCAGTAGTTTAACAACCTGGGCGCTCGGTCAGGTCGAAGCAGGTAAACAGACGCTCAGATTAGTAGAATCCAAGTTGGCAGGTAGACAGCTCTTCCCTGAATTATCACTTTTTGATTGTCACGCCTGCCACCATGTTATGTCGGAAAAAAAATGGCGACAACAGGATCGTATTCGCTTGCCTCCTGGAACTGTGCGGCTCAATGATGTTGGATTCTTAATGTTGTTTCCCATTGCAAAGGTTTTTGCTCCAACCTTGCAAGTGGGTCTGCATGCCGATCTTAGAGAATTACATCAGCGAGTGAATAGTGGCGGGGATGTAAAGGAAGTGGTAATGCGGTTACAGAAAACACTCGACTCAATGACTTCTTCTGTCTCCTCCAATAGTGCTGACACAGCGGCACAAAAAGTGTTGGATGAGCTTGTGTCGATGGGTGCATCGGGCCAGTTCCAGGATTATGTTGCGGCAGAACAGGCAGTAATGGCGATTGATATGTTACTAAGCACGGTTGGAGCGCGGGATGACTATGATGACTGGTTGGATTCTCTCTATGATAGCGTCGAAGAAGAAGATTATTATGACCCATTATTTTTGGCTGAAGTGATGGAACGCTATCTATCTGGTAATAGCGTTTTATAGTGAAAATCAAAATTCTCAAAAGAGGCAAGAAATCTCATGACAAGTAAAGCAACCAGTAGTGAGATCAATGAACTGGAAGCACAGATTGGCAGCCTAATGGTCAAGCTCAATGAACTACGCAAAGCGAGTATGGGATCCGAAGTGAGTAACTATTCATTCAATACTTTCGATGGTGAAGTGACTTTGCTCGATCTTTTTGCTGATAAAGACAAGCTACTCGTGATTCATAATATGGGGCAAGGCTGCCGTTTCTGCACGCTATGGGCGGATGGCTTTAATGGACTACTGCAACATCTTGAGTCGGCCATGTCTGTGGTGCTGGTATCAAAGGATACACCAGAGATTCAACGTCGTTTCGCCAATTCAAGGGGGTGGAGGTTCCGCCTGGCTTCCCATGGCGGCGGCGATTACATTCGCGAACAGACCGTCATGGAGGGCGCGGACAACATGCCCGGTGCGGTGGTTTATGAACGTGATGGTGATCAAATTTATCGCAAGAGTGGCAGTGTCTTTGGACCCGGTGATATTTATTGCGCCATGTGGAGTCTGTTGGGACTTGCCGGGCTTGGTGAAGAGGAATGGACGCCGCAATATCGTTACTGGCAACGCCCTGAAAAACTCGATGATGGCGGTGCCAACCTACTCGATTGAAAGTCTCTACAGGTCGACAAACTATTGAGATCAGTCGACGTTCAGAATCACCGCTTTCTGGTCCTTTGGGACATAGAAGTAGGAGCCGGGTCTGAAATCGTAACCGAGATCACCGAGCAGACGACGTTGCCTCGGTGAACAGCGTTGTGACACCGCAGGAATATTCTCATGATCGTATGAACGTACCCAGAGTTGGCAATAATTGTATAGCAAGACCTTGCGACCCTTGCCAGTTAGGTTCCTGGAAGGCCCGTGCCACAGAGAATGCGTGAACAGATACACATCCCCTGCTTGACCCATAAGCTGGGTCGCGCCTTCTGAATAAGGCGTCATCACGCGCTCGCTATGTCTCGGTATCTGCCGCGTGTGGCTACCGGGAAATACGGTCAGGTTGGCACTGTCTTCCTTTGTTACATCGGTCAAAAGGTACATCGCTTTCATAGCGATCGGTGGGCTGGTTTCACTCACCCGGGTCATCCTTAAGGACTCACCACCATCCGTGTGGGTATATCCGGGAAAGTCGTCGTGGGACGGTCTCACAATTGCCTGGGTCATGCTCAGCAGGATGTTTGGACCCATGAGATCAACGATGTAATCAAAGACAGGTGCTTGATCTATCAGGTCAATGAAAGACTGGTGGTAAGTCAGTAGATCCCTTCGATCCATAAACCCATCGGGATCAAGATCCTCAGCATGATCCAGCCACTTGTAGTGGCCGATAGGGAGGTCAGGATTCCTGTCTGGTTCATATCCCGGTAGCTGCCGGATACGGTCCATTTCGTGACTGAAAAATACCACTTCGTCCGCGTCAAACACCTGCTCCAAGTGCAGATAGCCGTCCGTTTGCCATCGCTGACGTTGTTCTTCAGTCAAGTGCAGCATATCCAGACTCCACTCCGGGTTGGAGAGCAAGATTATCTCAGTTACCTTGGGGTTGACAATGATACCTTAAGGTCAATTCAGTCTGGGTAAGACCTCATCATTAAACAACATGAAAGATTGGTGGGAAAGTGGTGCGCATAACAGATAGTTAAGCTTATTTTCTTCTTCGTATTGTATTAACAAATCAGCGACGCGTTCGGGACTACCCCACAAGATGACCTCATCAACGTAACGTTGAACCGGATCAACTTGTTTGTCCGTCTTCTGCATTGACAGGGGACTTTTAGCATAACTGCTGGTCGTCCACTGTGCACCGGACTCGGCAATCCGGCGTGCCTGCTGATCATCGGTTGCAATTGCAAGCAGGCGCGCGACAGGAATATCGCGGCCGTCAACCCGGTGATTGTGGGCTTCGAGTGTTGAATCGTAAAGGTTACGTTTTGTGGTGATATCAGCGATGGAGGAATGAGGATCCATCATGATG
>JAPUGI010000112.1 GCA_027292925.1 Gammaproteobacteria bacterium | reverse complement strand
CTCAGCAGACTCCCCCAAAGCAACAAGGCCCTTCGAAAAGGCTTCCGAGTTTCCGGCAATGACACCTACAATCTGAATATATCCACTAAATAAGTGTTCGTGTATTTGGGCTCTCATCGCTTTGGTATTTTGTCGAATCTGAATAGCCAAGTAAATAAATGTTCCTACCACTGCAATAGCGCCTACAAACTCACCCAAAGCACCCAATTCAAAGATAGTCATAACACACCTCCTTTGTATGAGGCGATGTTACAACAGATGGACGATGTCCGGAGTTGGCCGGACAGAGACATCCAAGAACATTCCCCTTGTAGTTAAATTAACGCCGGTGACTGCTCAACACCGGACACGAAGTCTAACGGATTTTGTAGCCACAATAAGTCCGTTGTGTGCCCGAAGGAGACGCCAGCGAATTTTAGATGTGGTTCAAGAAGCTCAAGGGCACTGCTTCAACTGGATATTAGGATTGATTCCGTGCTTTAAGGTCATCATAGGCGTACCTAAAGTTTGGCAGTATCTCCCATGCAGGTGGAATTTGCCCCTCGGCATCCCTAAGTTCTTCCACGATCTTTACAAAATCTGAAGCATATCCACCCACTCTGGAAAGCTCCCACCAAACACGAGCGCCGGGGCTACTGATGAAAGAAGCTGCCGCGAACATGAACGCATCATACGAACCTGCCGGTATATATTTGTCTCTACCCATGTAGTAAGCCTGCTCGCAGATGTGAATATATTCATGGAAAAAACTATCAAAATGAATCTTCTCAGAAGTATTAAGGCTATCAAGATCCAGGGAGCCTCTAACGAAAATATCCGAGGAATTTCCTTCATCAGCCCTTCTATGCAAACTGGCTAATTGCTTTATCAAGTCGCGATGTCCATCAGCCTTGGCGATTGAATTCTGAGTTCTAATTTGCGACGACAGATAAATTAAGGTGACAAGAATCAAAATGACCCCCATAATTTCTCCGATAGCCCCGATTGCTTCCCAGTTCATACCTCTTCTCCTAATTGTTTGAGGTGATGTTACATCAGAATTGTTTTGACCGCTCCTGGCCGAAAGTTCCTCTCGCTCTGGCGAGATTTCAAGCGGACTTTCTGGTCGGTTTGGAATGCTAAGCTGACACTCGCTGGGTTAGGCTTTTCTAATGCAGTCTCACAGAGGGAAGATGTTAAAGTACAAACAGACCAACGCTGGTCGAACAACGTGATGGCAGACTAGAGGAGTATCTTTCGAGTTTGAATTCAAAGGGCTTATAGTCTCTCAGAAAAAGGACAAACATGAGAATCCTGATTATTATTTTTTTACTCGTCTCGGGTTGTGGCCCAGTCCCGGGTGGAAAACTGGAAGGGAGCCTGGTTCAGGCACCTGAAAATTGGCGAGATATATTGGCAGACAAGGCGATTTGTGAAGTGGAGTCTCGCCCAAATAAGCCACACTCCATTCAACTAGAATGTTTTCTGTACCAAGAAGCGCTTTATGTTCAATCTCACCGTTGGGTGAATGCGAGTTGGTGGCCAACGACAAGTTGGGCAAAAATCTGGATGTCGCATCCCGAGGTAACTGTCAGGATTGGGAGTTCTCTTTTTGATTTGAGAGCTATTACTGTCACTGATAAAGCGCAGCGCTTAACAATGTTAAAATTGAGAGGTTATGACCCTGTTCCGGAAGGCATCGTATTGTTTCGATTCGATAGCGTGACGGAAGAAGAAAGTGGAGAAGAACGAACTTCAAAGTAACAGTTAGGCCACGATAATTCAGGGAGCACAACAGACGTATTGTTATGTGAGTAGCTCACAAAGATATGAGGTCGTCTCCGGGACGGTTATGGCGATCTGTGTGCGCTGGAGCAGATAGGCATGCATAATATCCCTGGAGAAGTTACGAATAAAGAATTCTTCCACTCGGCCAGGCGAAAAAATGATTACTCATTGCAGGAAGTACGATGACCGGCTCTGTTTCTTGAAGGCTGTGCTCTTCACGGTGTGGTTGTGTGTGGTGGAATCTACTCAACCACTAAATGCCGAAGTGTTGGATCGGCCCATCAGTGAATCGTTGCCACCACTTCCCCACTTTATCGAAAAGAGTCTGAAACGCAATCTCCCTGAAGTGCGTTTTCCTGATCCAGCAGAAGGTTCAGTTTCAAGCACAATCAATTTTGGAAGTTCGGTGTGGGTAAGTGAATTTACTTTCGAAGGTAATCATTTTGTTAATACGGAAACGCTGAGCGAGGTCACGGGAGATTTTGAAAATCAACAGTTGACTTACGAGCAGTTAGTCGGGCTACGAGACAAGTTGAGTCTGATTTATATCAACCTGGGCTATGTCACCTCTGGCGTGAAATTGCCGAGTATAGTGAAGCACGGGGTGGTGACATTCAATATTGTTGAAGGTGAACTGGGTGAGGTACATGTCGTTGGAGCAAAAAGACTTGCGGAGGACTACATCCGAGCCAGGATTAAGGTGCCTACGGGTGAAATCGTTAACGTTATAGAAATAGAAAATCGTTTAAAAATTGCACAGCTGAATCCCCTGATTAACTATTTCGAAGCGCGGTTGGAACCTACATCGAAACCCGGTGTTTCCGATCTCAATATTCAGGTTCATGAGAACAAAGCGCATGGATTTGAGATTGTAGTGGGAAACATGCTCTCCCCCGCGGTTTCATCTGACGCGGTCCAGGCCTCGTTCAGCCATGGAAATCTAAGTGGGCGTGGCGATGAGTTCAATGCCTTCTATCAAGTCAGCGAAGGTCTGGATGAATATGGGCTGAGCTATAAATTGCCGCTGGTTAAATTACGGTCGAACCTGGGTGTACATTATCATCGCTCCGATGCTGAGGCACAGGAGCGCCCGTTTACCGCGCTGGATATTGAAAGTGAAACATTTACGGCAGGTTTTAGCCTGGATCATAAATATCAGAAAGATCTCAATACACTCCTGCGTTTTACCGAGATTATTGAGTACCGTGAGAGTAATTCTTTCCTCCTGGGGCGAGGCTTCTCGTTTTCAGCTGGCGCCGATGAGGGAGTGGCCAGAGTAGTCGCGGTACGCCTCGGCCAGGAGCTTATTCATCGCAAAGCGGCGCGGGTCATCGCGTTCAGATCAAGGTTAAGTTTTGGGGTCAAGAAGTACGACGATTTCTCACAGGGTGCGGAGCCCGATGGTGACTTCATTAGCTGGTTGGGGCAGGGCCAGATAGCTCAAAAATTTGAGTTTCTGGATTCGCTTGTTGTTCTCAAGGGCGATTTTCAATGGGCCAATGATCCGTTGCCCGGGTTGGAACAATATTCACTGGGTGGGCGCTCAACCGTTCGTGGATATCGTGAGAATCAGGTCGCTGGTGACAAGGGTTGGCTGGCTTCCGTGGAATGGCGAATTCCTCTTCTGCGAAAAGCCTCGGGTGAACCTGCACTGGAACTGGCAACCTATGCTGATACCGGACGAGCCTGTAATCATGAAAGAAGTACCTCGTCGGCACAACGCTTGTCTTCCGGGGGAATAGGGCTGCTACTCAATCTGGGTAATTATTTTCAGGCAGAAATCTTTATTGCAGAACGATTCAATAATTTGCCGGATTCGAGCAATGAGAGGGATTTGCAGGACGACGGGATTCATTTCCGGATCAGGAGTCGATTCTGATGGTCAGGCAGCAGGCTCAATGGATAATGTTCGTGGCCGTCTGCTGGGGATGGCCATCGCAAGCCGACGTTGTACTCGATGGCAGCCTGGGTTCAGGTCTTCCCCTGGGAGGCGACGCTAGCAATTTCATTATTGATGAAATACATGGAGAACTGGCCGGGGAAAATCTCTTCCACAGTTTCCTGGAATTTAATCTAACGGGTGAACAACAGGCAAGCTTTACGGCTACCAGTCCGGTTCGTAACGTGGTGAGCCGGGTAACCGGTGGACCCTCCACGATAGCGGGGCAAATCAGCTCGGATATCCCAGGTGCAAACCTGTTCTTCATTAATCCTCAGGGAATCACCTTCACTGAATCTGCGCAGTTGGATGTTCAGGGCTCGTTTCATGCCTCGACAGCAGATTATCTGTCCTTCGGGGAAGATCAACATTTTTATGCCAGTACCGGCATGGGAAGCGTGTTAAGCCCTGTCGATGTAACGGCATTCGGATTCCTCGGGCAACCAGCGCCGATTGAAGTCATCGGTGCTACGCTTCGACAGCGAGAATTTGTTCCGCCACCCCCGCGTAATCTAGGACTGATCGGCGGCGATATAACGATATCCGGCGCCACCCTGGATGCACCGCAGGCTAATCTCAATCTGGTAAGTGTCAATTCACCAGGGGAGGTTTCTTTAAATCCGAACGCCGGATTTATAACCAGCGAAATCAGTACCAATGCGACTGGAGGGAGTATAACCATTACTAACGGCAGTCTGTTGGATGTGGGTGGAAGCCGTAGCGGGCTTATCAATATTCACGCCGGATCCCTTGTATTTGAATCAAGCCGCATCCGAGATTTTATTTTTGACGACAACGATGGGGGAGGGATTTCGATCAATGCGGCAACGGTGATGATCCGGGATGGCGCCAGACTGGAAACTGAAATGCTCTTCGGCGAAGGCCGGGGCGGTGATATTGATATTCAAACTGGAACACTGACATTGGAGGGTGAGTCTTTTATACGGACCCTCACTGCTGCGCCTGGCGCGGGTGGAAACATTACGATTGATGCGGACCAGATCAACGTCAGCTCTGGTTCGGGCATCAATACAGAGACTGAAGCGGCAGGCCCCGCGGGAAATATTGTTATAAATACAAGCGAAGGCGTGGATATCAGCGGCCGTGGTCTTCGGTTTGGGAATAGCCGGATACAAAGCCTTTCCGTGTTTAGCCAGGGCGACACGGGTAGCATCTCCGTTAATGTCAGCGACGGGAACCTGTTGCTGGACGAAGGGTTCATCCTTACCCAGTCACTTTTCAGCACCGGTAATGCAGGTGATATCACACTGCAGGCAAACAATATTTCAATAGTCAACGCCGGAGGAGTGGCAAGCAGCGCAGATTCCATTTTTTCATCTGATGCCGGTGGCTCAACAGGTGTAGTGAGTATCAGTGCAGCTGAAACAGTTCTGCTAGAAAACAGCGTAATCCTGAGCGCAACTTCCGGCGTTGGAACGGGTGCGGCCGGGTTGATCGATATTTCCGCGGCGGACTTGATTGTAGCTGGTGGTGATATCGCCGCTGTTTCCCGTTCACTGGGCAACGCAGGGGATATTGATATTACCGTTGATCGCCTTGAAGTGTTGCAAGGGGGAAGTATCTCCAATGCAACTTCAATAGCAGGTTTCGCCGATGATGGATCTTTGATCAGCAGCCCGGGGTCTGGTGGTGCTATCAGAATTCAGGCTGGTCAATCAGTTCTGGTGGATGGGAAAAGTGTGGAACTGCTCTTTGGCTTCTTTACCCTGGTGACCCGAAGTACGATTGATAACAGCAATACCAACGGTCAGGATGATCCGGCACGAGAACGTGTTATTGAGATCAATACGCCTGAACTTACCGTATCAGATGGTGCGCGTATTGATACCGACTCCGCAGGTTCCGGCAATGCCGGAAACATACGCATTGATGTAGCCACGCTCAATCTCATTGACGGCGGGATTATCTCCAGTAGCCCGGTCGGCACAGGCAATGGAGGCAACATTGAAATTACCGCGTCTGCTTCCATCAATATCTCGGGCGCAGAAGACCCTGTAGCAGGAGCAGAAGACTCGACCGGATTTGACAGTCGCATTCGCAGTACCAACATTGGCAACGGTAATTCCGGTAGCATCAAGATCATTACAGGTGCTCTCAGTCTGGACGGCGGTTTCATAGAAGTGGATACGGCGTCACCGGCAGGATCCAGTGCAGGCGAGATTGATATTACCGCTGAAGAACTTGTCGTGCTAAATGGCGGTCAGATTTCTTCGAACACCTCCTTTCCTGAAGGAAGCAATGGCGAAGACTTCACCGGTAACGCCGGTCGCATATCAATCCTCGCTGGCAGGATCCTGCTGGATGGGGCGGGTTCAGATTCTTTTACCGGACAGGCAATTCGTTCCGGCGTTTTTGCAGGCAGCCTGACAGCGGGAGATGGTGGAAACATTGCTGTTAGCGGAAATGAACTGGTCATTGAAAGTGGCGCAACCATCAGTCTGGAGGCGACTGCCTCGGGTGCCGCCGGAAACCTATTGCTGGAGGTTCGCGATATCCGCCTTGCTGACTCAAATATCGAAACCCTGGCGGCGTCGGGCAATGGAGGCAATATCAAGGTTGGTGGGGGATCGGTTCTGTTCCTTGACGGTTCCAGCATTACCAGCAGTGTCGGCTCAGGCGAGGGGGATGGAGGAAATATTCAAATCGACCCTGACATTACGGCGCTGGCAGCAAGTGCCATAAGAGCAGATGCTTTTGGTGGCGATGGCGGTAACATCGACTTAAATTCCAGCTTTCTTATCCTAGACCCGGGCAGTGAAATCACTGCGTCCTCACAATTCGGCCGAGAGGGTACTATCGATGTGGCATCACCGGAGTCCAGCATTATTGAAGATCTTGTGGATTTACCAGCGACCTTCCTCGCCGCATCCGACATGTTCTCGGAGCGTTGCGCGGCCCGACAACCTGATCAGCAGGGCAGTCTTGTAGTCGCCAGCAGGGCAGGACTCCCCGTCTCACCAGACAGTGTGCTGCTGGCTTTCGACTATGGCCCGGAAAACAGTGACTTGCGTGAAAATGCAGAAGACATCTCCCCCCGCTATGTTGCTATGCGAGGCGCAACTCACCAGGGACTGAATGCTTTTAAGCGTGGCGATTTTGAAAAAGCGCTTGCAGATTTTAACCGGGGAAGCCGTTCGGCGAGCACCTCCCTGGAGGCTGCTAGCGCACTGCATGGTATGGCGCAGTCACAACAGGCACTAGGTGCTTTTGATGATTCGGTGAACAACCTCCTGCAGGCCCTGAAACTTTCCACTGAAAGAGGAGACAAATCCGGGATGGTTCGAGCCCTCGGCAGCCTGGGAAACGCTTACCTCGCACTTGAAGAGCCTGAAAAAGCAGAAGATCATCTGCGGCGGGCCGCGGACCTTGCCAGAATGGATCAGAACAGAGGCCTAGCGGTCGTTCTCAATAATCTTGGTAATCACTATGCAAGTGTAGATAAGGTTAACCTGTCTTTAACAACCTATCGGGAAAGCGTCGAGGTATCCCAGCGGGCTGGTGAATATCTGACTGCTGCCCAGGCCCTGGCTAACGCAGCACGTTTGACCTACCACAATGCCCAATATGAGCAGACCAATGAGCTACTTCAGAATGCGGTAAATGATCTTCAGTTCCTGAAACGTGACCAGGCAAAATCTTCTCTAATGATTCACCTGGGACGAAGCCAGCTGCTGTTGGCAAATCAAACTTTGACCGACGATTCGAATCTGGTGCGGGGAGCATTTGAATCTCTCACCGGTGCGCTGGAGATTGCGTTCGAACATCAGGATATTACTGCGCTTACCTATGCCTATGGCAATCTGGGCGCCTTGTACCAACAGGAAGGTCATTTCAAAGAAGCGCTTGAACTTACTCATCGGGCAATCTTGCATGCAGGGTTGTCCTCTAATCCCTCATTGGTTTTTCAATGGCACTGGCAGGTGGGCCAATTGCTCTGGTTGCTGGGGGGCTTTGATGAAAGCCTAACCGCCCTCGCCCGGGCAGTCGATGTTCTGGTTACGACACGTCAGGAGACTACCTTTCGGTATGATGGATCAGGTGCGACGTTTCGCGATCGGGTAGAATTTGTTTACCTCGATCTGGTCGATGCGTTGATCAAGCGGTCTCAACATGCAGACCAGACTATTGATTCACGCCAGCAACTTCTTCATCGGGCAAGGTCAGTCGTTGAAAAACTAAAGGCCGCGGAACTCAGGGATTATTTCCGTGATGAATGTGTCGCTGAACTTGAAGGTAAAGCAATCGACCTGGACATGTTGTCAGAAGACACTGCGATCATTTATCCGGTGGTGCTTGAAGACCGGGTAGAAATTCTTCTAACGATCAAACAAAAGATTTTCAACTTCTCATCACCTGTATCACGGCAGTTGCTTTTATCGGAAGTTGAGGAATTGAGATACCTGCTCCTTGACCCCGGAAGCGACGACTATCTTGATTCCTCACAACAATTGTACGAGTGGCTGATACAACCCTACCGAGGGGCGCTCGAAAAAAGTGGCGCCAGCACACTGGTGTTTGTACTTGATGGTCCGCTGCTAAATATACCGATGGCGGTCCTGCACGATGGAGAGAATTTCCTGGTAGAAAAATTTGCCGTTGCGTTGACTCCCGGCCTGGAACTTACTGATCCTCAGCCACTGGATCCGGACGGCGCGAGTGTGTTGCTGGCAGGTCTCAGTGAAGGCGTGCAGGGATTTAACCCGCTCAAGTATGTACCCACTGAAATTAATGCTATTCGGGAATTGTGGGGTGGGGAGGTTATGCTGGATAAACACTTCACGGCAGATAACTTCCAGGAGAGTCTCCTGAGAAATCCCTACTCGATAGTACACATTGCGTCACACGGTACTTTTACCGGTGATTTCGATCAGAGCTTCCTTCTGACCCACGATGGCAGAATCTCACTTTCGCGATTGAGCGAGATAATAAAAAGCACTCGATACCGGGATGATCCACTTGAACTGCTGGTGCTCAGTGCCTGTGAAACTGCAGTCGGAGACAGTCGGGCGGCATTAGGCTTAGCCGGTATTGCCATTAAGTCAGGCGCCAGAAGTGCAATTGGAAGTCTCTGGCAGATTGATGATAGAGCAACCGCGTCCCTGGTAGAAAGTTTTTACCGTGAACTTCGCATACCAGGAACATCAAAAGCCAATGCCTTGCAAAAAGCGCAGAAGGGCCTGATTGACGATGCGGATTTTGGTCATCCGTCATACTGGGCGGCTTTTATGCTCGTCAGTAACTGGCTTTAGTTGATTTTCCAGGCTGGTTTCTAACGGTCGGGTTGAGAGTTTCTATAAGAGCGGATTCTTCTTCGATCAGAAAAAGAGCTAAAGCCTCGGACCATTCTGTTCCCGCGAAATTTTGCGGCCGACTTTTCACACAGCCTGTGCCTAAAGGAGACTCTCAGAATTTATTAGTATAGGAGAGTGGTGTCCCCGCTGATTGGCTTTTGCTATTGATTGACTTCCGGCAAAGAGGAGACTCCAAGTTGGTCCAAAAGATAAGGCAAATTATAATAAAATCGTTCTCCAAGCATGAGTCCTTCCCTAAAACCGATAATAACGACAAACGGTAAATCAATAGGCCGCCCTGTTGCTTTGAGGCCAAAAAAATCTCCGGTATGAGTTCCGACATATCGGGCTTCCGCAATCATACTCCCATCGATTGTCCATTGGCGTCCTCTGTTGGGTGTT